>NZ_NWTH01000024.1:0-103828 GCF_002531555.1 Sinorhizobium sp. BJ1 | reverse complement strand
GCCCATCAGGCGGCCGCTCGACGAGCTCACCTCAAAACTAAAATGCAACTGTAATGCTAGACAGCATCGGCGTTTGCCGGACGGCAAGACGAAAAAGAGGCGCATCGCGGGACGCACCTCTTTTTCCGATCAGATTGGCGGTTGCCGTATCAGCCGACGAATGCGCGCTCGATGACGAATTCAGCCGGCTTGTTGTTGGCGCCTTCGGTGAGACCGGCAGCCTCGAGGATTTCCTTAGTGTCCTTCAGCATGGCGGTGGAGCCGCAGATCATGCCGCGATCGATCGCCGGATCGAGCGGCGGCAGGCCGAGGTCGGCGAAGAACTTGCCGTTCGTCATCAGGTCGGTGATCCGGCCCTTGAACCCATAATCCTCGCGCGTCACGGTCGCGTAGTGGCGCAGCTTGTCGCCGACGATTTCATTGAGGAACTCGTGATTGCGGATTTCCTCGACGAGATCGAAGCCGTATTTCAACTCGGCCACGTCGCGGCAGGTATGCGTGACGATGACCTCCTCGAACTTCTCGTAAGTCTCCGGATCGCGCATCAGGCTCGCAAAGGGCGCGATGCCCGTGCCGGTCGAGAACATGTAGAGCCTGCGGCCGGGCACAAGCGCGTCAAGCACCAGCGTGCCCGTCGGCTTCTTGCGCATCAGCACCTGATCGCCCGGCCTGATCGCCTGCAGATGCGAGGTCAGCGGACCGTCAGGTACCTTGATCGAGAAGAACTCCAGTTCCTCGTCCCAGGCGGGGCTTGCGATCGAATAGGCGCGATAGACGGGCTTTTCGCCGACCATCAGGCCGATCATCGCGAACTCGCCGGAGCGGAAGCGAAACTCCTGCGGGCGCGTCATGCGGAAGCGGAAGAGCCGGTCCGTGTAATGTTCGACGCTCGTGACCGTTTCGACGAAGACACCCGCCGGTGCCTGTACCGCGAAATCTTCCTTTTTTGCCGGCGCATTCATCGTTGCTTCAGTCCTGTAATGGTGAGGCTTTTTATCAAGTACAAGCGGATATTCCAAGCCTTGGCAAATTGAAAGGAATTCCCTTCCAAATATAGTCGCTTTCGAGCATTTCGGCTTGCTTCACTCTGTCGCGGGCCGCGTTTTTTTCAGGAAACGCGGCGCCAACTGTAGGATTTGGCGTCGGTCGACGGTTTTGCCGTCGGCTGGTAGTGGTTGGCGATGCCCGGCAGGCGCCCTTCCGAGAGCCTTTTGATCGCCGTGGCATTGGTCACCGCAAAACTGTCGACCCCACAACGCAGCATCAACGGGATCTGGTCGATCAACACGTCGCCAACGGCACGTACCTCGCCTTCGAAGCCGAGGCGGCTGCGCAGCAGCGAAGCATGGCTGAAGGCGCGCCCGTCGTTGAAGGCCGGGAAGCCCAAGGCTACCAGAGCAATGCGGTCGAGATGCGGCGCCAGGCGCGTCACGTCGTCCGCAGGGGCGATCAGGACACCAAGGCCGGAAGCGCCGCCTGCTGCCTGCTCCAGGAAGGCGTCAAGGCCGAGGATTGCCTTCTCGTTCGAGCCGGCCTTAACCTCCTCGGTCTCGACGACCCACGGGTCATCATTCACGAAGCCGCTTTCTTTCCAGATTTTCGTCATCTTCCAAATCCTTATAGCGCTTCGTTCAGGCAGCTTCCTGGGCGCCACCGCCATAAAGGGCGTCCTTGAACGGCTGCGGTCCGACGCGTCGGTAGGCCTCGAGAAAGGTCTCCGACTTGTCGCGGCGGAGGCCAAGATAGGTGTCGACGATCGTCTCCACCGCATCCGTCACCTTCTCCGGCTCGAAGCCGCGGCCGATGATCTCGCCGATCGAGGTGTTCTCGTCACCGGAGCCGCCGAGGGTGATCTGATAGAGTTCCGCGCCCTTCTTCTCCACGCCGAGCAGGCCGATATGGCCGACATGGTGGTGACCGCAGGCGTTGATGCAGCCGGAAATCTTGATCTTGAGCTCGCCGATGTCGGCTTGGCGCTCAGGTGCGCCGAAACGGTTCGAAAGCTCTTGGGCGACGGGAATGGAGCGCGCATTGGCGAGTGCGCAATAGTCCAGCCCGGGACAGGCGATGATGTCGGTGATCAGCCCCGCATTGGCCGTTGCCAGGCCAGCGGCTACCAACGCACGATAGACCGGCTCCAGGTCGGCCAGCGCCACATGCGGCAGGATCAGATTCTGCTCATGGCTGACGCGGATCTCGTCGAAGGCGTATTCCTCGGCAATATCGGCCACGACATCCATCTGGGCGTCGCTCGCGTCGCCCGGAATCCCGCCGATCGGCTTCAGCGAGATCGTCACCATGCCGTAGTCGGGATGCTTGTGCGGCTGGACGTTCTGGTGGACCCACTGAGCGAAAGCCTCATCGGCCTTCTTCCAGCGGGCAAGGTTGCCCCAGCCTTCCGGACGGTTCGGCAGCGCCGGCGGCGCGAAGTAACTCGCGATCGCCTGGATGTCGGCGTCGGGAAGCTTCAGTTCCGTATCCTTCAGGCTGGCGAATTCGACCTCGACCTGACGCGCCAGTTCCTCCGCACCGGTCTCGTGGACGAGGATCTTGATGCGCGCCTTGTACTTGTTGTCGCGTCGGCCATGGAGATTGTAAACGCGCATGATCGCCGTCGTATAGGAAAGCAAGTCCTCTTCCGGCAGGAAATCGCGGATCTTCTTGGCGATCATCGGCGTGCGGCCCTGTCCACCGCCGACATAAACAGCAAAACCAATCTTGCCGTTGTCGCCCTTTTTCAGATGCAGGCCGATGTCGTGCACCTGGATGGCGGCGCGGTCGCGCTCGGCGCCGGTGACCGCGATCTTGAACTTGCGCGGCAGGAACGAGAATTCCGGATGGACGCTCGACCATTGCCTCAGGATCTCGGCATAAGGGCGCGGATCGGCGACCTCGTCGGCCGCCGCGCCGGCGAAATGGTCCGCCGTGACGTTGCGAATGCAATTGCCGGAGGTCTGCAGCGCGTGCATCTCGACACTCGCCAGGTCCTTCAGGATGTCCGGCGTGTCGGAAAGGCGCGGCCAATTGTACTGGATGTTCTGACGCGTGGTGAAATGGCCGTAGCCGCGGTCATATTTGCGGGCGATATCACCGAGCATGCGCATCTGGCGGCTCGACAGCGTGCCATAGGGAATGGCGACGCGGAGCATGTAGGCATGAAGCTGCAGGTAGACGCCGTTCATCAGGCGCAGCGGCTTGAAGGCATCCTCGGCCAGTTCCCCGGACAGCCGCCGCTGGACCTGATCGCGGAACTGCTCGACGCGTGCGGAAACAAAGGCGTGGTCGAATTCGTCGTAACGGTACATGGAAGCTCAGGTCCTCAGGCAGCAAAATTCTTGGGGCCGGCAAGGCCGTGATAACCGGGGGCATAGGCGATTGACGGACCTTCCGCCCGGATCCGTTCGCGCATGCGAAGCGGCCGGAGTATGCCGTCGACCTCTTCCACGTCAACGACGTTGACATCGACGACCTTGTTGTCGGCGAAGGCGGTCTTGCCGGTCGCCTCGAACGCGGCGACGGCCTCGGCATGGCGGGCAATCAAAGCGTCCTGCAGCGACTCCACCCAAGTGCCGGAGGCGTCGAGCCAGACGGAAATGCCGTCCGCCAACCGATTTGCCGTCAAAACCTTGCTCACCATCACGTCTTCCTCAATTCAAAATCTGTTCTGCGCGTTTCGCGTCAGAAGCATCGCTCGCGTCCGCATTGTGACGCCGGTCGGCAGCGAGTGGTTCCGACCGGGCGAAATTCGCGCCGGCGACCGCATCGCCGATGATCACCATGACCGGCCCGTCGAGCTCCGTCCGGTTCTCGAGATCCGGCAGTTCACGAAGGATCCCGTGCAGCAGACGCCGCTCGGCGCGGCTGGCATTCTCGATGACGGCAACTGTGGTCTCCGCCGGCAGCCCCGCCTGCATCAGCCGGCCTGCGACCGAAGCGGCCACCGTACGGCCCATATAGACGGCGATCGTCGCGCCGGAGACGGCCAGCCGCGCCCAATCGGGAAGGACATCGCCGGCAAGATCGTGGCCGGTCGTGAAGACCAGCGACGACGCGACACCGCGAAGCGTCAGCGGCAGCTCGAAATCCGCCGCTGCGGCAAAGGCCGAGGTGATGCCGGGGACGATCTCGTAGCTGATCCCGGCTTCGCGCATCGCGGCCATCTCTTCGCCGGCACGGCCGAAGACCAGTGGATCACCGGATTTCAGCCGCACGACGCGCTTGCCTTCCTTGGCGAGCTTCACCAGCAGCTGATTGATCTCGGCTTGCGACTTGGTGTGGCATCCCTTGCGCTTGCCGACCGAAAGCCGTTCGGCATCGCGGCGCCCCATGTCGACGATTGCCTGTGGCACCAGCGCGTCATAGACGATCGCATCCGCCTCCATCATCACCCGCTGCGCCCTGAGCGTCAGCAGGTCCTCAGCACCCGGACCCGCTCCAACCAGCCAGACGTGCCCGGAAATGCGGTCGGCCGCGTCCAGCAGCCTGGATGCTTCGCGGCGGGCGGAAGCAAGATCGCCGAGAGCGACATGATCCGCTACGCGCCCCGAGAAAAAGCGCCGCCAGAAGACGCGGCGCGCAACGCCGCGTGGGATAAGACGATCGACCGCCTCGCGGTAGCTCGCCGCCAAAGTCGCGACGATGCCGAGCGAGGGGGACAGAAGTTGATCGATCTGCGCGCGGATCATCTGCGCCAGAACCGGCCCCGACCCTTCCGTGCCGATCGCCACCGCGACAGGGGCGCGGTTGACGAGCGCCGGCGTCAGAAAATCGCAATAGTCCGGCTGGTCGACGGCGTTCGCGGGGATCTTGCGCTCGCGCGCCGCGCTCACGATCACCCTATCGGCAGCCGCATCGCCGGTCGCCGCAAAGACCAACACGGCGCCTTCGACCTGATGATCGGCAAAGGGCTCACGCACCGCCTCGATGCCTTTGTCCTTCAGGAAGGCCTCGAAGGCCGGTTCCGGCTGATCCGCATAGGCGAGGATGCGCGCCTCGGTGTTCAGCAGCAGACGTACCTTGGCGAAGGCTTCGTCCCCATTGCCGAACACCGCCACGCTCTTCTGCGCGACGCGAAAGAATGCCGGAAAAACGGACAGTTGCTGCGACATATCGAGGGGACGGCTCCTTCTACAGGCTGCGGCGAATATCCCTCATAGCCGCTGACAATTGAAGAAACAGAAATTTCTATGGCTTTCCGGCCACGTATTGTTTTGCTCGACAGCCAATCTTTTTGAGCAAATATCTCCGGAGGATGATCCTGAATCGCATCGACACCGCCATTGCGCCAACCGCCAAAGCTCCGTTAAATGCCGGCAAGCACGTGCGGGAGACTGCAGGATGAAGAAATCCGAATTGGCCGAGCGTCTGCTGACGGTCATCGAGAACGACATACTTTCCTTGACCGAGAAGGGCGTTGCGGCAGGAAACAAGGTGTTCGGTGCGGCGATCCTGCGCAAGACCGATCTCTCTCTCGTGCTGGCCGAGACCAACAACGAGTCCGAAAACCCGCTGTGGCACGGTGAGGTGCACACGCTCAAGCGCTTCTACGAGATGGCCGAGAAGCCCGACACGCGCGACTTGATCTTCCTGTCGACGCACGAGCCCTGCTCCATGTGTCTCTCCGCGATCACCTGGGCCGGTTTCGACAATTTCTACTTCCTCTTCAGCCACGCGGATTCGCGCGACAGCTTCTCGATCCCGCACGACCTGAGGATCCTCAAGGAAGTCTTCCGGCTTGAACCCGGCGGCTATGCCCCGGAAAATGCGTTCTGGAAGTCGGCCTCGATTGCTGCGCTAGCACAGGATGCCGATCCGGAGATGGCGAAGCGGCTTGCAGCACAGGATGCCCGTATCCGTAAGCGCTACGAACGCCTGTCGGAAGCCTATCAGGCAGGCAAGAACAACAACGCCATACCGCTGAATTGAACCGATGGAAACTTCTCGCGATATTCAACGCCTCATCGATATCATGGCAGCCCTTCGCGACCCGAAGACCGGCTGTCCCTGGGACATCGTCCAGACCTTCGAGACGATCAAGCCCTACACGATCGAGGAAGCCTACGAGGTCGCCGACGCCATCGAGCGCCATGACATGGACGATCTCTGCGACGAGCTCGGCGACCTGCTGCTTCAGGTCGTCTATCACGCGCAAATGGCGGAGGAAGCGGACGAATTCTCCTTCGGCGACGTCGTCGAAGCCGTCACCCGCAAGATGATCCGCCGCCACCCGCATGTCTTTGCCCGCTCCAATGCCGACACGCCCGAGGCGGTCAAACTGCAATGGGACGAGATCAAGCAGGCCGAGAAGGCCGACAGGCGAGCCCGCCGCATGCGACGCGGCCTGCCGCAGGAGGAGCATTCCGGCCATCTCGGTTCAGTGCAGCGTAGTTTTCCGGCGCTGGTCGAAGCGCTGAAGCTTCAGGAGCGCGCCGCCAAGGTGGGCTTCGACTGGTCGGAACCCGAACCGATCCTCGACAAGGTCGAGGAGGAAGTCGGCGAATTGCGGCAGGCGCTGAGAGATGGAGACCGGCGGAAGGTCGCCGACGAGCTCGGCGACCTGATCTTCGCGCTCGTCAATATCGGACGCCATATCGGCACCGACCCCGAAATGGCGTTGCGCGGCACCAATACGAAATTCCGGCGCCGGTTCAGCCATATCGAACAGGAACTCCATGCGGGCGGCGAGACGTTGGATGCCGCATCGCTGGAGCGCATGGAAGAGCTTTGGCAGGCGGCAAAGGCGATCGAAAGGCAATTGACGTAGCGGCATGCCGTTACGCAAGGCGCCTACCAATCCTCTGCCGCGGGTTTGGGCCCATTGCCCAACCGTCTTTCGAGCTCGGCCGCCTCGGCCTCGGTCAAGCGCAGGTCGAGGCTGATCCTTCCGTCGTCAAGATCATCGCGGCCGTCGACGATCGCGTGCTCATAGATCCAGGGCAGGAATTGCAGCTGGTCCACGGCCAACACGACGGTGCTCTCGGTCATCACGCCCGAAAGCCGCTGACCAATCTCGGCAAGCAGATCGTCAACGCCTTCGCCGGTGATCGCGGAAACGGCGACGGTGTTGTCGGCGCTCGCCGCCTTCTTCACCAGCGCCTCGCGCACCTCCGGCTCGAGCCTGTCGATCTTGTTCCACACCTCGACGATGCGTTCGGCGCCTTCCTTCTCGTCGATGCCGAGATCGGCAAGGATACGTAGCACATCACTCGCTTGTACCTGATTGTCCGGATCGGAGAGATCGCGCACATGCAATATCAGATCGGCTTCGAGCACCTCCTCCAGCGTGGCCCGGAAGGCCGCGACGAGGTGCGTCGGCAAATCGGAGATGAAACCGACCGTGTCCGACAGTATGACCATTCGGCCATGCGGCAGCTTCAGCCGCCGGAGCGTTGGATCGAGCGTCGCGAAGAGCATGTCCTCGGCCAAAACGCCCGCACCGGTCATCCGGTTGAAGAGCGTCGATTTGCCGGCGTTGGTGTAGCCGACCAGCGCGACGATCGGATGCGGCACCTTCTTGCGCTTCGAGCGATGCAGCTGGCGCGTACGCCGCACCTGCTCCAGTTCGCGCTCCAGCCGAACGATCCTCTCCTGCAGAAGGCGGCGGTCGGCTTCGATCTGCGTTTCGCCCGGGCCGCCCATGAAGCCGGCGCCGCCGCGCTGGCGCTCCAGGTGGGTCCAGCTTCGTACCAGGCGGCCCTTCTGATAGTTCAGGTGGGCGAGATCGACCTGAAGCGTGCCCTCCTTGGTGGAGGCGCGTCGGCCGAAAATCTCGAGAATAAGACCCGTCCGGTCGATGACCTTGGCGTTCCATTCCTTCTCGAGATTGCGCTGCTGCACCGGCGTCAGCGGATGATCGACGATGACCAGGCCCGCATCCTTCTCGTCCAGGATATGGCCGATCTCCTCGATCTTTCCGCTGCCGAGCAGCGTGCCTGGTTTCGGCTGCGCGACGGCAACGACCGTGCCGTGCACGACGTCGAGATCAATGGCAAGCGCAAGCCCGGTCGCCTCTTCAAGCCGGCTTTCATCGGAACGGGTGGTGGCCGTCGCCACCTCCGCCACTGGCTTGCCCGTCTTCTTCAAGACCGGCACGACAACGACCGCGCGCATGTCATCGCGGCGCTTCTCAAGCTCCGGAATGATCGACGACGGCGATTTCGAATTGCGTTTGGTAATGGTCCTCAGGTCCCGTCAGGATGCCGCTTCCTCATTCTCGAACATCTGCAGAGGCTGGCCCGGCATGATGGTCGAGATGGCATGCTTATAGACGAGCTGAGAATGGCCGTCACGGCGCAACAGGACACAGAAATTGTCAAACGATGTCACAACACCCGTCAGTTTCACGCCATTGATAAGGAAAATGGTCAATGATATTTTTTGCTTGCGAACCGTATTAAGGAAAAGATCCTGCAAGTTTTGAGAACGTTCCGCCATCGCGCCGCTTCTTTCTTATTTGCCGGCTTTGGCGCCGGTGCATTTTGTCATATTGCGATCCGAGGTATCACAGAAGCCTTCCCCCGACACCTCTTCAGGTTTGGTATCAAATCGCCGTCTTTTCCGCAACGTCGAAAAAGGCTTCACGAATATTCTGTGCTATGCTTCCGGGATGACCGTTGCCGATCGTCTTTCCATCGATGGAAACCACCGGAAAGCAGATGCTCGTTGCAGCGGTGACGAACACTTCCCGGGCGGCAAGCATTTCCTCTACAGAAAAGGCCTTTTCCTCGACCTTCAAGCGTAGTGGCTTCGCTACGTCCATCAGTGTCGTGCGCGTGATGCCCCGCAGGATGCCGTGCTCGGCCGGACGGGTGCGCAGCGTTCCCTCGCCATCGACGATCCAGACATTCGTCGCCGCCCCCTCTTTGACCAGGCCGTCGGCATCGACGAAGATCGCCTCTTGAGCGCCGAGTTCTTTCGCCTGCTGGCGGGCGAGAACGTTCGGCAAAAGACCGACGGTTTTGATATCGACCCGATCCCAGCGGTTCTCCAGCACCGTTATCGCCGAGATGCCTTCGGCATTCTTGCGGGCGATTGCGGCGGCATCGGTGCGCTTGGCTGTTACGACGACAGAGGGCGGCGTGTTCTTCGCCGGGAAAACGTGGTCTCGTCGCGCGACACCGCGCGTCACCTGAAGATAGAAAAGCCCGTTGCGGACGCGGTTCCGCCGCAGCACCTCGCGAATGACGTGGATCAGCGCGGCGCGGCTCATCGGCCAGTCCATCTTGAGTTCACCCAGCGACCAGTCAAGACGATCGAGATGGCGGCGGAGATCGACGATGAAGCCGTGCCGCACCTCGCAAACTTCGTAAACCCCATCGGCGAACTGATAGCCGCGATCCTCCACATGGACCGCGGCTTGCGAATGGCGCACATAGGCGCCGTTGACATAGGCAATTCTAGGCATCTGATCTTGCGGCCTTACTGGATCCTTTGCTGCGGCCGAAAGCCTTCGCATGCGTGCGGATCAGACACCCAGCGACTTCAGCTTGCGATGCAGCGCGGAACGCTCCATGCCGACGAATTCCGCAGTGCGCGAGATGTTTCCGCCGAAGCGATTGATCTGGGCGATCAGATAATCCCGTTCGAACATTTCGCGAGCCTCGCGCAGCGGCAGCGTCATGATGTGCTGGTCGCCCTTGGCGGAAATCTTCGGCAGCGTGTCGCCCACCTCGTTCGGCAGCATGTCGGCGCTGATCGGCGTATCCGGCCCGTCGGTGCGGGCGAGGATCATCAGGCGCTCGATGTTGTTGCGCAATTGCCGGATATTGCCCGGCCAGTCATGCGCCTGGAGCACCGCAAGCGCATCCTCGCCGATCTTGCGCGGGCGGATGCCGGCATGTTCGCTCACCTGGCGCATGAACATGTCGACCAGGAACGGGATATCTTCCCGCCGCTCCGCCAGCGCCGGAACCCGCACCGGGATGACGGCCAGGCGGTGATACAGATCCTCCCGGAAAAGGCCATCCGCGATCATGCTTTCGAGATTGTAGGCGGTCGAGGATATGATGCGGACATCCACCTTGACGCGCTTCGAGCCGCCGACCCGCTCGAACTGCTGGTCGACGAGCACCCGCAGGATCTTGTTCTGCGTCTCGCGCGGCATTTCGCCGACCTCGTCGAGATAGAGGATGCCGCCATGGGCTTCCTCCAGCGCACCAGTGCGGCGCGGCTGGCCGGCGGTGCCCTCGGTGCCGAAGAGAGCAATCTCCATGCGGTCCGGCGTGATGGCGGCCGCGTTCAAGGCCACGAAGGGACCGGTCGCACGGGTCGACTTGCGATGGATCATGCGCGCCACCAGCTCCTTGCCGGAGCCGGAGGGACCCTGGATCATGATCCGGCTGTTGGTCGGGGCCACCTTTTCAATCGTCTGGCGCAGTTGCGAGACCGCCACCGATGTGCCGATGAGCTCCACCGGGTCGCCGGACCTCTTCTTCAGCTCGAAGACCTCGCGCTTGAGCTTGGAGTTCTCCAGCGCCCGCTCGGCGATCAGGATCAGCCGATCGGCCTTGAACGGCTTCTCGATGAAGTCGTAAGCACCGCGCTTGATCGCCGAAACGGCCGTCTCGATGTTACCGTGGCCGGAGATCATCACCACCGGCAGATCGGGGTGACGGCCCTTAATCTCGTCAAGCAGCGCCAGCCCGTCCAGTCGGCTGCCCTGCATCCAGATATCGAGGAAGACAAGCCTGGGCACGCGATCGTTGATCGCCGCCAGCGCGCTGTCGCTGTCGAAAGCCGTTCGTGTCTCGTGACCTTCGTCCGAGAGGATACCCGAGACGATCTCACGGATATCTTCCTCATCGTCCACAACCAGAATGTCAGCCGCCATTGGTATTACCCTTATCCTTCACAGTCTCATCGCCCTCGGTTTCGCCGGCGGGCGGCAGGATCACGCGGATCATCGCTCCGACGCCGCCGTCGAAATCCGCCGGTGCGTCGTGCAATTCCAATTGTCCGCCATGGTCCTCGATGATCTTCTTGACGATAGCGAGACCCAGCCCCGTGCCTTTCTCGCGCATCGTCATGTACGGCTCCAGAATCCGGTGCCGGTTTTCGGTGGGCAGCCCCTTGCCATTGTCGATCACATCGACGACGAAGCGGCCGGTCACATCGTCGCGACGGGAGCGCACCAGAATCCTGGGTGCGCCGCGAACCGCCTCGGCCGGGACCGCCTCGATCGCCTCCACCGCATTCTTGACGATATTTCCAAAGGCCTGGCCGAGCATACGGCCGTCGAACTGCCCCTCGAGCGCTTCGTCGCCGAAATCGCGAACAAAGGTGATATGGCTGTTGCCCATCTCGCGCAGGAAGACCGCATCCTTCAGGATCGAGCGTAGGTCGGACTTTTCCTTCGTCGGCTTCGGCATGCGCGCAAAGGCCGAGAACTCGTCGACCATCCGGCCGATGTCTTCCACCTGGCGCACGATCGTATCCGTGCACTGGTCGAACACGGCCTTGTCTTCCTGGTCGATCTGCCTGCCATAGCGCCGCTTCAGGCGCTCGGCCGAAAGCTGGATCGGCGTCAGCGGGTTCTTGATCTCGTGCGCGATGCGCCGGGCCACGTCCGCCCACGCGGTCGAGCGCTGGGCGATGACCAGATCGGTGATGTCGTCGATGGTTATGACGTAGGAGCCCTGCGAACCTTCGCCCTCCTCCCGGGTCACCTGAACATTCAGGGTGCGCTCGGTTCCGCCACGCATGATGTTGATCTGTTTGCGGTAGTCGTTGCGGTAGCGACTTTCCGCCTCGACCAGAACCTGCTCGATCTCCGGCGCGACTTCGCGCAGGCTCGCACCGAGCAGTCCGGGAGCCGATTTTCGCAGGAATTCCTCCGACGAGGGGTTTGCGATCGTAATGCGGCGGTCACGGCCGACGCCGATCACCGCCGCCGTGACGCCGGAAAGCACCGCTTCGATGAAGCGGCGGCGCTGATCGACCTCGTCCTTCGCGACAAGAATCTGATCCTGCTGCGTCCTGATCTCGCTGACCATCTTGTTGAAGGTGCGTGACAGGTTGCCGACGTCGCCGTCGACGGCGCGCACCGGCACGACGACATCGAGATTGCCCGAGGCGACGCTGTCGGCCGCCCCGATCAGCTGCCGGATCGGACGGACGATGCGGTCGGCAACCGCTATGGCGGTCCAGATCGCCGCCAGTAGCACGATCAGCGCGAAGCCGATGTAAAGGACGCCAAAGGCGACCTGCAATGACGTGCGCCCCGCCTCGAGCGCCTTGTATTCGGCGGTGTTCTCCTCCATCAACCGCATGGAACGCATGACTTCGGGATCGACGTTGCGAAGCGTGTAGAGGTAGATCCCCGGGAAATTCTCGAGCGGTACGACCGCTCCGACGAGGTTGGTCACGCCCGGGGGAATGAGCGTCGGCTGGCCGGCAACCGTGCTTTTCAACGCGTCCTGCGGAATGGCCGGCAAGGGTCGCTCGGTCGAGATATTGGCCTGCAGGATGGCGCTGCCGTCGGCGCGAACGAGGAATGCACCAAGCATGCCGCGTCCCCTCGCCTGCCGCGTCATCAGTTCGGTGAAGCCGGTGCGGTCGAGGGCGTACAGCTGTCGGTTGCGTTCGAGGTCGTTGGCCATCGAAACCGTCTGCCCCTGGAGATAGCTCGCATTCTCCAGCACATAGGCCTGGGCGACGTTCAGCGAGGAGCGCACGATCGCCTGGGTGCGCAGCGAGAACCAGCGGTCGAGGCCTACGTCGAGGGTGATGCTGGCAAAAATGGCAACGAGGATGGCCGGCGTTATCGCGACGATCGAGAACAGGGCGACGATGCGCACATGCAGCCGCGCAGCCGCCCTTCCCTTGCTGCGGGCGCGAAGCAGCCTGATGATCTCGCGAGCGATGAGATAGATCAGTCCGACGACGAAGACGCCATTGATGCCGGCGCAGGCAATGACGATGTTTCGCTCCGGCCGAATGGGGGTGAGGCCAAGAAGGACGAGCAGCGACAGGGTGGCGCAGACCAGCGCACCGGTGGCCAGCATCAGGCCCGGGAGCGCGAAGGAGGCTCGCCGATCCTGGGCAGCCGCACCTCCCTCCTCCGTGCCCAATGGCAAGGCCATTCCATCCACCATGAAAAAAGCTTCCCCCAAAACCGGCGTCCCGAAGACACCGGCACCCGCCTGCAAGTCCGGACCAAGATATTGAACGTGCCTCGGCTCGGACGGCGCTGGCATGCGCCGCTTCACGAGCCGCCGTCGCCCAGGTGCAGAGCGAATCGACGCCCTACAAGCCCTTCAAGCAACGTATTGTGGCGAAAATGCAACGGTGTTGCAAAGCAGTCAAGCGGTGCGTGAGCTCCGATAGACCGAGACGCCCAGTTCCCGGATCTTCTTGCGGAGCGTATTGCGGTTCAGACCGAGCAGATCGGCAGCCTTGATCTGGTTGCCGCGCGTCGCCGTCAAGGCTGCCAGAATCAACGGATACTCCATTTCCGCAAGCACGCGCTCGTAAAGGCCGGTGGGCGGCAGGGCTTCGCCGAAACTCGCGAAATACTGCCGCATGTTCTCTTCAACCGCCTGCGAGATCGACATCGAGCCCGGACGCGCCGCCGCCTTGTCGATCGGGCTGTCCGGCACCTCCGAGCGCAGCTCGTTTTCGATGATCTCCCGGGTGATCACGTCCTGTGGATAAAGTGCGGTCAGGCGGCGCACGAGGTTCTCAAGCTCGCGAACGTTGCCGGGCCAGGGATGCGCCTTCATCAGTTCCAGCGCCTCCTGGTCGAAGCGCTTGACGTCGAGCCCCTCCTTTTCGGCCTGCTGGACGAAATGCCGAACCAGATCGGGAATATCCTCGGCGCGGTCCCTGAGCGGCGGCAGGCGCAGCGGCACGACGTTCAAGCGATAGTAGAGGTCCTCACGGAAAAGTCCCTGATTGATCGACTGTTTCAGGTCCTTGTTCGTCGCCGCGACGATGCGCACGTCGGAGCGGATCGGCGTGCGCCCGCCGACGGTCGTATACTCGCCCTGCTGGAGGACGCGCAGGAGCCGCGTCTGCGCATCCATCGGCATGTCGCCGATTTCGTCGAGGAACAGCGTTCCGCCCTCGGCCTGTTCGAAGCGGCCGGTGGAGCGCGTCTGGGCGCCCGTGAACGCCCCCTTCTCATGACCGAACAATTCCGACTCGATGAGGTCGCGCGGGATCGCCGCCATGTTGATCGCGACAAACGGACCATTTCTCCGTTTGCCGTAGTCGTGCAAAGCGCGTGCGACCAGTTCCTTGCCGGTCCCCGATTCGCCGGTGATCATGAGCGTCAGGTCAGTCTGCATCAGTCGGGCGAGCACCCGGTAGATTTCCTGCATGGCGGCGGAGCGGCCGACAAGCGGCATGCCGTCCTGCGAATCGTCGTCCAGCTTCGAAGGTCGCCGTTTCGGCTCGGCGAGCGCCCGCCCGATGATGCCGATCAGTTCGGTCAGGTCGAAGGGTTTCGGGAGATAATCATAGGCGCCCTTCTCCGACGCCTTGATGGCGGTCATGAAGGTGTTCTGGGCGCTCATCACCAGCACCGGCAGGTCGGGTCGCGCTTTCTTGATCCGCGGCAGGAGATCGAACGCGTTCTCATCCGGCATCACCACATCGGTGACGACCAGGTCGCCATCGCCGGCGGCGATCCAGCGCCACAGAGTCGCTGCATTGGATGTGATGCGCACATCGTATCCGGCACGACTGAGAGCCTGGTTGAGCACGGTGCGAATGGCTGCGTCGTCATCCGCGACGAGGATCGTAGCGCCCGTCATGCAATGGTTCCTTCTGTCATCGGTGTTACGTCATCTGCCGCCCGTCCCTTCGAGGCTGGCATCAGAACGCGAAAAGTCGTGCGGCTGTGCTGGCTGTCGCATTCGACGATGCCGCCGTGGCCGCCAATGATCTTGGCCACCAGCGCCAGCCCGAGACCGGAGCCGTTCGTCTTCGTGGTGATGAACGGATCGAAGAGATGCGGCAGCAGGTCGGACGGCACGCCCGGTCCGTTGTCGTGGACGCAGAACTCCAGCGGCAGCGAAATCTTTTCGCGGGTTCCCGCCACCGAGAGCCGGATGCCCGGACGGTAGGCCGTCGTCAGCATGATCTCGCCTTCGGGCCGATCGCCAATCGCCTCGGCGGCGTTCTTGACCAGGTTGAGGAATACCTGGACGAGCTGGTCGCGGTTGGCATAGACCGGCGGCAGCGAAGGGTCGTAGTTTTCGGAAATCTTGATGCCGCGGGCAAAGCCCGCCTTGGCGATTGCCTTCACATGGTCGAGAACCGAATGGATATTCAGCGGCACCCGATCGACCGGCCGCTCGTCGGAAAACACTTCCATGCGATCGACGAGAGAGACGATGCGGTCTGTCTCGTCGCAGATCAGCCGCGTGAGCGCCCGGTCTTCGTCATTGACCGATGTTTCGAGGAGCTGGGCCGCGCCCCTGATGCCGGATAGCGGGTTCTTGATCTCATGGGCCAGCATCGAGGCAAGGCCGGTCACCGAGCGCGCCGCGGCCCGATGGGTGAGCTGCCGATCGATCTTGTCGGCCATCGAGCGTTCCTGGAAGACGATCACGACGGATCCCGGCTGCGACAGCACCGGCGCCACGTAAAGGTCGACCAGCTTGTCGGCTCCGAGGCGTGGCGAGCTCAGATCGACGCGGTACTCGTTGACCGGGGCGCGCCTTTCGCGCACCTGTTCGATGAGCGTCAGGAGCGGGCTGCCAAACGGAATGAAGGCGCTGATATCGTGGCGGGCGAGATGGTTGGCGCTCGCCCCAAAGAAGGACTCCGCTTCCCAATTCGCGAAGGCGACGTGCCCGTTCTCGTCAACAAGTATGACCGGGTTCTGTATGGCGTTCAGCACGGCCATCGAGAGGTCGCTCGCGCCTTCCGCCGGTTCCGGAACTAGTGCCTTTTCGGTCATGCCGCCATCCCCTCCCTTGCCGGCTCCAGGCCGGAGCAAGCAATCGCGGTCGCAACCCGATCGCTCACCAGTTTCACGTCCTTCGACGTCAGGATCTCCGCCTTTTCCGCGGCGGCAATATCCGGCGCGAAACGCTCGAGATACCAGGCGACATGCTTGCGGGCATGACGAAGCCCGATCTCCGACCCATAGAATTCGAGCATCATCGCGTAGTGCTCGGCGAATATTGCCGCGATCGCCGCTGCATCCGGCTGACTTGCGGCACCGGCCAGCACGCCTGCATGCCACGGCCGCCCCTGGCAGGAGCGGCCCACCATGACGGCGTCGGCACCGGAGCGGCGCAGGATTTCCGTGGCATCGGCGACCGCGTCGACGTCGCCATTGGCGATCAGAGGAATGGAGATCGCGTCGCGAACCGCCTTGATCGCGTCCCAGTCGGCCTTGCCGCTATAGAATTGCATGCGCGTGCGGCCGTGAATGGTGATCGCCTGCACGCCCGCAGCTTCGGCCCGGCGCGCAATCAGCGGCGCATTGATTGAGTTCTCGTCCCAGCCGAGCCGCATCTTCAGCGTCACCGGGACGCGGACGGCCTTGACCGTCGCCTCGATCAGCGACAGGGCATGGTCCGGATCGCGCATAAGCGCCGAGCCGGAATAGCCGCCGGTGACCTTCTTTGCCGGGCAGCCCATATTGATGTCGACAATGTCCGCGCCGTTGGCTTCGACGATTTTGGCCGCCTCGGCCATCCAGTGGGCCTCGCGCCCGGCAAGCTGGACGATATGGGGATCAATCCCGGAATTCTTCAGCCGCGCCCATGATTCGGCGGCGTTGCAGACCAGTTCGCGGCTTGCCACCATTTCAGTCACGACGAATCCGGCGCCGAAGCGCCAGGCAAGCCTGCGGAAGGGCAAGTCGGTTACACCGGACATCGGCGCGAGCGCCACCCGATTGCGGATTTCAACATTCCCGATCCGGAGCGACGATGACAGGGCCGGCAGTGGCAAATGCATATCTTTCAGGCACATAATTATGATGCACTATTTTTAGCCATTGTTCTTCGGCTTGCCAAGCGATTTCCACGCGCCCGCCAAAATTCCTTTTGAGCGCGCAAGCGCGCCTCCCATCCTCCGTTCCATGCAGGTCGACACTCCCCAAAACCGCTCCACAGTTTTGGCGACATGCACAGATGGCTGGCAATGACGGAACCTTCGCGGTACATGACGGGGGAGATTTTCGAATTGCGGGACCCCATACAGAAGATGCAGCCGGAAGAACAGTTCTCCTGTGGCGTCGTCGTCGTCGCCGCCGGCCGCGGCGAGCGCGCCGGCCAATCTGCGGACGGGCCAAAGCAGTACCGCACGATCGGCGACCGTCCCGTTATCGCGCATACACTTGACATTTTCGCGACATGGCCGGGCACCGGCCCGATCGTCGTCGTCATCCATCCCGACGACGAGGCGCTTCTCGCCGCGGCACTCAAGCGGATGACCTGCCCGATCGCGGTGTCGGTCGTCCACGGCGGTGCAACGCGGCAGCTCTCGGTTCTTGCCGGCCTCGAAGCGCTCGACAAGGCCGGCGCCCGACACGCGATGATCCAGGACGCAGTGCGTCCGTTCACCGACCACGCCTTGCTCGACCGCTGCCGCGCAGCGCTCGAGGGCGGCGCCGAGGCGGCACTTCCGGCCATCGCTGTCGCCGATACGCTGAAACGGGCGACGGACGGCCGCGTTGTCGAGGAGACGGTGCCGCGGACCGGCCTCTACGCAGCCCAGACACCGCAATGCTTCCGCCTCGAGGCGATCCTTGCCGCCCACCGCGCCGCAAGCGCCAGCGGCCGGAGCGACTTCACCGACGACGCATCCATCGCCGAATGGGCCGGCATGCCGGTCGTCCTCGTCGAAGGTGCGGTCGAAAACGTCAAGCTCACCCTTCAGAGGGACCTATCGATGGCCGATGAAAGGCTGACCCGCCACGCAATTCCCGACGTGCGCACCGGCAACGGCTATGACGTGCACCAGCTCGTCGAGGGCGACGGCGTCACGCTTTGCGGCGTCTTCATACCGCATGACCGCAGGCTCTCCGGCCATTCCGATGCGGACGTCGCGTTGCATGCCTTGACCGACGCGCTGCTTGCCACCTGCGGCGCCGGCGACATCGGCGATCACTTTCCGCCCTCCGACCCGCAGTGGAAGGGCGCGCCGTCCCGCATCTTCCTGGAACACGCGGCACGCATCGTGCACGAACGCGGCGGCACGATCACCAATGCGGACGTTTCGCTGATCGCGGAGGCGCCGAAGGTCGGCCCCCACCGCCAGCAGATGCGCGAGAATCTTGCCGCCATGCTCGACATTGCGCTCGACCGCTGCTCGGTCAAGGCGACCACCAACGAGAAGCTCGGCTTCGTCGGGCGCGGGGAAGGCATCGCCGCCATCGCCACGGCAACGGTCTTCTATGCGCCAGGGACCAAAGCCTGATGTGGCCGGCCGACATCGAAGCGGCGGCGCGCGCCGTCATTGCCGACTTCACCGCGCGCGGGCAGAAAGTCGCCACCGCCGAATCCTGCACCGGCGGCCTGATCGCTGCGGCGCTGACCGAGATCGCCGGCTCGTCCATAGTCGTCGACCGCGGCTTCGTCACCTATTCCAACGCGGCGAAAATCGACATGCTCGGGGTTAAAGCCGCGACGCTCGCGGCTCACGGTGCCGTTTCCCGCGAGATTGCCGCGGAGATGGCGCGGGGCGCCGTGTCCCGCTCCGGTGCCGATCTAGCGGTCGCTGTCACAGGTATCGCAGGCCCGAGCGGCGGCTCGGCCGAGAAGCCGGTCGGGCTTGTCCACCTCGCTGCGGCGGGGCGGCAAGGCTCGTTCATTCACCGCGAGATGCGCTATGGCGATATCGGCCGCGACGCGGTGCGCCTGGCAACGGTCAGAACGGCGCTCGATCTCCTCAAGGAGATCGCTCAGGCGCCGTAGATCGCGTCGGCGCGTTTCTCGAAGGCTTCGGAAAACATGCGGAAGGCGCGGTCGAACATCGAGCCCATCAGGGCGCCGAGAATGCGGCTCTTGAACTCGTAGTCGATGTAAAAATGCACGATCGACTGGTTCTCGTTGAGCGGCTCGAAACGCCAGACGTTGTCGAGATACTTGAACGGCCCCTCGATGTAATTGACATCGATCATCCGCTCGGCCGGCTTGAGCAGCACCTGCGTCGTAAACGTCTCGCGGATCGCCTTGTAGCCCACCGTCATGTCGGCAAGCAGCAATGCCTTGCCGTCGCGTTCCTTGCGGGAGCGCACGCTCAGCGCCTCGCAAAGCGGCAAAAATTCCGGATAGCGCTCGACTTCGGCGACGAGATTGAACATCTGCTCGGCAGAATGCTTGACGACGTGGTTGGTTTCAAAATGCGGCATGATTTTTGAGTTAAGGCCGCAGCGCGAGAAGATCAAGAAGAAGGCGCACTTGTGCCTTCATAATTGCAACCACCCGAAGCGACAGTGCCACGCTTAGGTCTTGAAACGCGCCGCCTCCTCAGACCCGCGGGTCGCATCCCCCGCGCTGTAGGAGTGTGCGCCGGCGCCCGCCAGCTTGCCGCCTGCGACAATCAGATATTCCTCGCGGATCGGCCGGCCTTCGAACCAGCACTCCAGAATCTCTCGCGTACCGGCAGCATAGCGTGCCTGGGCGGATAGCGACGACCCCGAAATATGCGGGGTCATGCCGTGATGAGACATCGATCGCCACGGATGTTCCTTGGGCGGCGGCTGCGGGAACCACACGTCGCCGGCGTAGCCAGCGAGTTGGCCGCTCTCCAGCGCCCGCGCAACGGCATCGCGATTGCAGATCTTGCCGCGCGCCGTGTTGACCAGATAGGCGCCACGTTTCATCTCGGCGATCATCGCCTCGTCGAAGAGATTTTCCGTTTCCGGATGGAGCGGCGCGTTGATCGTGACGACATCGCAGACGGGCACCATTTCTGCTGCCGTCTGGTGGAAAGTAACGCCGAGTTCCTTTTCGACCGCGTCGGGGAGCCGGTGGCGGTCGGTGTAGTGCAGCTTGACGTCGAACGGCTTCAGCCGACGCAGCACCGCGCTGCCGATCCGCCCGGCGCCAACCGTGCCGATTTCCATACCCTCGATATCGTAGGAACGCGCGACGCAGTCGGCGATGTTCCAGCCGCCTCTCACGACCCACTGGTAGGAGGGGATATAGTTCCGCGCCAGGCTGAGGATCATCATGACCACATGTTCGGACACGCTGATCGAGTTGCAGTAGGTCACCTCGGCGACCGTCATGCCGCGGTCTATCGCGGCCTGAAGATCGACATGGTCCGAGCCGATGCCGGCGGTGATCGCGAGTTTCAGCTTGTTCGCCTTGGCGATCCGCTCGGCGGTCAGGTAGGCCGGCCAGAAAGGTTGCGATATCACGATGTCGGCGTCGACGAGCTCACGTTCGAAGACGCTGTCTGGACCATCCTTGTCCGACGTCACCACCAGGCTATGTCCCTGGCCTTCGAGGAACGTCCTCAAGCCGAGCTCTCCGGAGACGCTGCCGAGGAGCGTACCCGGCTGAAAATCAATGGCCTTCGGTGTGGGAAGCGTCTGGCCGCCGGAGTAGCTCTCAAGCTTCGGCAGCCCATCCCGCGCATAGGCGGTGGGATATCCCTCGACCGGATCGTCGTAGAGGACGCAAACGACCTTTGCCATTTCCATTTCCCTTCACTGGAAGCGAAGAGGAAGGCAGGTGACTCCTTCAAAGCCGGTCAATTCGGACGAACAGCAGGGCGATATGCTCGGTTGAATTATCTGTGGCCAGCAGGGTCGCTCCCGGCGCTCCCATCTTCTTCAATTCGTACCCACTCTTAAGAAGGTGGAGAAGCAGGACACGGTTTCAAGTAGCGCCAAATGTCGCATGGGACAGAAACTCCGGATAGGGCTCGACATCGAGGTCGACCATCTATTCGGCCGAATGTTTGACGATGTGGTTGGTTGCAAAATCCGAGTTAGGACTGCAGCCGAGAAAATCGAGGAGAAGTCGCATTTGTGCCCGGCTTCTTATCTGCAAGACGGGAACCCGGTGCTCCTTGAGGCCCGCGGCAATTATCGGCGCGTATCTGCGTTCGAACGTCCATATGTAACGCACGAACTCCCAGTTCACTCGTTCGGGGCAGCCGTCGGCCATTTCCGGCCGCGCTTGCCCACGCCATTGCAGCCAACGGCGTAAGGCTCCCGATAGGCAAAGCAGACGCGGCATCCGGACCCAAATGACAATTTCTGTGCGCGGCAGTCTCAGATCGAAGCTCGATGAATTGGTTCCGTCCATGATCCATTCCGGCTCGTCGACCCTGGCCGTGATCATTGCCCTTTGTTCGGCACGCGGCCTCGAAACCCAACCGGGTAGCCAGAAAAACTCTCGGTCCATCGAAACGAAAGGCAGATCAAATCGTGTGGAGAGCCTCCGCGCCAATGTGGTCTTGCCGCCGCCCGAGCAGCCGACGACCAGAATGCGCTTTGCACGGGAAAGGACGGACGCCGCCTCCGCAAGATCGGCGAGATAGTTCACCATTCCACCTCCAAGACAAAAGAGCCGCGGCGTCGAAACGCCGCGGCCTTTCCTTTGGCGATGGCCGGCGGACTATTCCGCTGCGGCCAGCAGCTTCTTCTCGCGCGCCGTCTTCAGCCGGGCGAAATCGTCGCCGGCATGGTGCGACGAGCGGGTCAGCGGGCTCGACGCAACCATCAGGAAGCCCTTGGTGTAGGCGACCGTCTCGTAGGACTTGAACTCCTCGGGGGTCACGAATTTCTCGACCTTGTGATGCTTGCGGGTCGGCTGCAGGTACTGGCCGATCGTCAGGAAGTCGACGTCGGCGGTGCGCAGGTCGTCCATCAGTTGCAGCACCTCGTTCCGTTCCTCGCCGAGGCCGACCATGATGCCGGACTTGGTGAACATCGTCGGATCGAGTTCCTTCACCCGCTGCAGCAGGCGGATCGAATGGAAATAGCGCGCCCCCGGACGCACGGTCAGATAATTGGAAGGAACGGTCTCGAGGTTGTGGTTGAAGACGTCCGGCTTGGCGGCGACGACCCGCTCCAGCGCGCCGGGCTTCCTCAAAAAGTCCGGCGTCAGGATTTCGATCGTCGTCGTGGGCGAGGCCTCGCGGATCGCAACGATCACCTTCTCGAAATGCTCCGCGCCGCCGTCCTCGAGGTCGTCGCGGTCGACCGAGGTGATGACGACGTGGCTGAGGCCCATCTGCTTGATCGCCTTGGCGACGTTGGCGGGCTCGTCAAGATCCAGCGCGTTCGGCTTGCCGGTCGAGACATTGCAGAAGGCGCAAGCGCGCGTGCAGATCTCGCCCATGATCATGAAGGTGGCGTGCTTCTTGTCCCAACATTCGCCGATGTTCGGGCAGCCGGCCTCCTCGCAGACAGTGACGAGCTTGTTGCCCTTCACGATCGAGCGGGTCTCCATATAGCCCTTTGAGGTCGGCGCCTTGACCCGGATCCAGTCCGGCTTGCGCAGCACCTCGGTATCCGGCCGGTGCGCCTTTTCCGGGTGGCGAACGCGTTCAGCCCGATCCGATACCGCATCGAAAACCGTTACCATCTGTCTTCCTTCATCGCATCGAGCAAGCGGCCGGAGGCCGTTGGTTTTTCGATCTATATAAACAGCCAGACATGAAAAGTCAGGCCGTCATTTGCATGGCAGCCTGACCGCAATTGGATGGCGGATATATTTCTACCCGCGGACGGCGCGCCCCGCGGCAATCAGCAGGCAGGCGCCAATGAAGCCGACGATCAGATAGGCGATCCAGCCGGTATAGGCCATGCCGAATGCCGCCAGGATGAAGTTCAAGACGACCGCGCCGATGATGCCGAGAATAATGTTCATGAACAGCCCCATTTGGCTGTTCATGAATCTCTCCGCCAGCCAGCCGGCCAGCCCACCGATGATGATCGCTGCCAAAATACCCACGCCGTTCACGCTCATGACGACCTCCGCCCACTGAAGATGCTACGCAATCAATGCGTGAGTATACCGTAAGTTCCGGACGGCCGCACGACATCAGGCGTTCAGCACTTTTCCGTAGGCGTCGAGTACGCTTTCCTTCATCATTTCCGAGAGTGTCGGATGCGGGAAGATCGTGTGCATCAGCTCTTCCTCGGTGGTCTCCAGGTTCATGGCGACAACGAAGCCCTGGATGAGTTCGGTGACTTCCGCACCGACCATATGAGCGCCGAGCAGTTCGCCGGTCTTCTTGTCGAAGATCGTCTTGATCAGGCCTTGGTCCTCACCGAGCGCGATCGCCTTGCCGTTGGCGCCGAAGCTGTAGCGGCCAACGCGGATGTCGCGGCCGAGTTCCTTGGCCATTGCCTCGGTAAGACCCACCGAAGCGACCTGCGGGTCGCAATAGGTGCAGCCCGGGACCTTGCTTTTGTCGAGCGCATGGACGCCCGGCACGCCGGCGATCTTCTCGACGCAGATCACGCCCTCATGCTCGGCCTTGTGCGCCAGCATCGGCGGACCGGCGACATCGCCGATCGCATAGATTCCGGCGACGTTCGTCTTGCCATAGCCGTCGGTGACGATGCAGCCGCGCTCGGTCTTCACGCCGAGCGCCTCGAGCCCGAGGTTCTCGATGTTGCCCTGAACACCGACGGCCGAGATCAGGCGGTCCGCCTTGATCGGCGTTACCTTGCCGTCCTTAGTCTCGACATGAGCCGTGACGTCGTTGGCACCCTTCTCGACCTTGGTGACCTTGGCGTCGGTGAAGATCTTCAGGCCGCGCTTCTCGAGCAGCTTGCGTGCAAGGGCGGAAATCTCGGCATCCTCGACCGGCATCACCTGCGGCAAGAGCTCGACGACCGTGACATCGACGCCCATGGAACGATAGAAGCTCGCGAATTCGATACCGATGGCGCCGGACCCCATCACCACCATCGACTTCGGCAGTTCCTCGGGCTTCATCGCCTCGAAATAGGTCCAGATCAGCTTGCCGTCCGGCTCGATACCAGGGAGAGCCCGCGGCCGCGCACCGGTCGCGATGATGATGTGCTTGGCCGTGTAGGTGCCCTCGCCCTTGACGCCCTTCGGCACCGGGTTCTGCGGCTGGACGGCCGGCTTCGACGGCGCGCCGACAACGATCTCGCCGGGCTTCGTCAGCTTGGCCTCGCCCCAGATCACGTCGATCTTGTTCTTCTTCATGAGGAAGGCGACGCCGCCGTTCAGGCGCGCCGAAACGCCGCGCGAGCGGGCCACGACATCCGTGACGTTGGCGGTCATTTTGCCTTCGAGTGTCAGGCCGTAGTTCTTGGCGTGATTGGCATGGTCGAGGATCTCGGCGGAGCGCAGCAGGGCCTTGGTGGGTATGCAGCCCCAATTGAGGCAGATGCCGCCCAGGTGCTCGCGCTCGACGATCGCCGTCTTCAAGCCCAGTTGCGCCGAGCGGATGGCGGTGACATAGCCGCCCGGGCCCGAACCGATAACGATGACGTCGTAATTCTCAGCCATGTGTTTCCTACCTTTGTTTCAAGCGACCTTGCGGGTGAAGAGCACCCAATCATGTTTCCTGCTGTCTTCGAAGAGCGGCACGGCTGCAGCGCGCGTCACCTCTTCGAAGCCGTTCCTCTTGTAAAGCGCCTGCGCCTTCTCATTGTGGCTCTCGGTGATCAGGCTCACCGGCGCCTCGCGAGCGCGGACAAATTCGTTTTCGAGCAGCGCCCGGCCGATCCCCTTGCCGCGATGCGCCCTGTAGACGCCGAGGCTGTCGATGAACCAGTGGCCGACAAGCTCTCTCT
Source organism: Sinorhizobium sp. BJ1 (assembly GCF_002531555.1). Taxonomy (NCBI): domain Bacteria; kingdom Pseudomonadati; phylum Pseudomonadota; class Alphaproteobacteria; order Hyphomicrobiales; family Rhizobiaceae; genus Sinorhizobium; species Sinorhizobium sp. BJ1. The sequence continues at coordinate 79,131 of NZ_NWTH01000024.1, read as the reverse complement.
GGATCGCAAGCAGCGGCACGAGCACCGGGTGTTTCGGCTCGATATCCCGCACCGATGCATCGATCCCGTAAGATACCGAAACGCCGACAATCTCATCTTCGAGGACGGCGACGACCGCATCGCGCCAAGTGCCGAGCCCGCTATCCTGACGCATCCGGTTCCGGCCGTGTTCGAAAGCGGTATCCGACGATTTGCTCAACACGCCGCCGTACCACAGCCAGGAGGCAAAGCCGTGCGAGGCTACATCGACGAGGATCGCCAGTTCCGCCGCTTCGCTTCGCTGCGCAGGTCTCAGGGTCGCGCCAGCCACCATCGTCAAAGCCCGAGCATCATCCGCACGACCGGCTCCACGCCCCGGCCGATCGCGCGCGTATTCTCGGCGTCGAGATGAACCCCATCGAGCGGCGTCGTCCGGGCGACCGAGCCGGCATCGAAGAAGCCGCAATCGAGTTCGTCGGCAAGATCGCGATAGAGCGACGCCAGCATCGCCGACTGCTCGACGCCGCCGGCAAACATGGCGGCAAAGGCGCCGTTGGCGGTCTCGCAAAGCGGCGGCGGCGAGACGACGAGGATATCCGGCCCCTCCTCCGTCTGTACGGGCCAATCGTGCCGGCGGACCAGGCGAACAAGACGCTCGATGCCCTTGACGGCGCCGAAGGCCGTGCCGTGAATTATCGGCTTCATGTCGTTCGAGCCGAGCATGAAGATGATGAGGTCGAGCGGCGCGTGGCTGTGCAGCACGGTCGGCAGGACACGCGCGCCGTTGCGGTCGCAATCGGCGAGATGATCGTCATAGGCCGTGGTGCGGCCGTTCAGTCCTTCGGTAATGACGTTGACGCCGGCGCCGAGCGCCTTCTGAAGCAGTGTCGGCCAGCGATTTTCCAAAGCGTGCCGACCCGGACCCTCCGCGTCATAGCCCCAAGTCAGACTGTCACCGTAGCAAAGGACTGTCTTCATCTGCCTACTCGCATGTCAGGGAAGGGACGGACCGGCGTGACGCCGGTCCGGATCGCATCAGACAAGCATGCCCATCGGGTTTTCGATGTAGCGCTTGAATGCGCCGAGCAATTCGGCACCGAGCGCGCCATCGACGCAGCGATGGTCGGTCGACAGCGTCACGGTCATCATGTTGGCAATGACCATCTCCTTGTTCTTGACGATGACGCGCTCCTCGCCGGCACCGACCGCGAGGATCGTTGCATGCGGCGGGTTGACGACGGCGGCGAAGTCCTTGACGCCCATCATACCCATGTTGGAGACGGCCGTGGTGCCGCCCTGGTATTCCTCAGGCTTCAGCTTGCGCTCCTTGGCGCGCTTGCCGAGATCCTTCATCTCGTTTGAGATGGCCGAAAGGCTCTTCAGCTCCGCCTGGCGGATGATCGGCGTGATCAGCCCGCCCGGGATCGACACGGCAACGCCGACATCGGAATGCTTGTGCTTGACCATGTTGCTGTCGGTCCAGGAGACGTTCGCATCCGGAACGTCACGCAGCGCCAGCGCCAGCGCCTTGATCACCATGTCGTTGACCGAAAGCTTGTAGACCGGCTTGCCGTCCTTTTCGGGCGCAGCCGTATTGAGCTGGGCACGCAGCGCCAGCAGCGCATCGAGCTGGCAATCGAGGGAAACATAGAAATGCGGGATCGTCTGTTTCGATTCCTGCAGACGCTTGGCAATCGTCTTGCGCATGCCGTCATGCGGCACGAGTTCGTAGGAGCCCGGCTCGAACAGCTTGAGGACGGCGTCTTCCGACATGCCCTTGGCAAGCGGCGCGGCAGCCGGTGCTTGAGCGGCAGCCGGTGCCGCCGGCTTGGCGATGCCGCCCGACACGGCAGCTTCCACATCCTTCTTGACGACGCGGCCATAGGGACCGGAACCGGCAACGGCGGAGAGGTCGATGCCTGCTTCCTTGGCAAGACGCCGGGCCAGCGGCGACGAGAAGACGCGCTTGCCGTCACCGGCCGCTGCCGGAGCCGCCGATGCAGCCGGAGCAACGGGGGCTGCGGCCGGTACCGGAGCCGCGGCGGGCGCCGCCGGAGCAGGTGCTTCCGCCTTCGCGGCAGACGCCGGCGCGGCTGCGCCATTGCCGCCCTTGGCAGCCGTTGCGACATCTTCGCCGTCAGCAGCCAGGACAGCGATCAACGCATTGACCTTGACACCTTCGGTGCCGGCTGGAACGACAATCTTGGCGACAGTGCCTTCATCGACGGCTTCGACTTCCATCGTCGCCTTGTCGGTCTCGATCTCTGCGATGACGTCTCCGGACTTGACCTTGTCGCCTTCCTTGACCAGCCACTTGGCGAGATTGCCTTCTTCCATGGTCGGCGAGAGGGCAGGCATTGTGATGTTGATTGGCATCGAACGTCCCTCTCTTATTTGTAGCAGACGGCTTTCACCGCATCGACGACCTCGGCGACGTTCGGCAGAGCAAGCTTTTCAAGGTTGGCCGCATAGGGCATCGGCACGTCCTTGCCGGCGATCGTCAGGATCGGCGCATCGAGATAATCGAAGGCCTGCTGCATGACGCGGGTGGCGATCTCGGTGCCGACGGAGGACTGCGGGTAGCCTTCCTCGACGGTGACGAGGCGACCGGTCTTCTTGACGGATTCGATGACGGTCGGCAGGTCCATCGGGCGGATGGTGCGAAGGTCGATGACTTCGACATCGATGCCCTGTGACTCGAGCTCGGCTGCGGCCTTGACCGCATAGGTCATGCCGATGCCGAAGGAGACGACCGTCACGTCCTTGCCGACGCGATGAATACGCGCCTTGCCGATCGGCAGGACGAAATCGTTGAGTTTCGGCACTTCGAACGACTGGCCGTAGAGGATTTCGTTTTCGAGGAAGATGACGGGGTTCGGATCGCGGATCGCGGCCTTCAACAGGCCCTTCGCATCCGCCGCCGTGTAGGGCATGACGACCTTCAGGCCGGGAATGTGGCTGTACCAGGCGGCATAGCACTGCGAGTGCTGGGCGGCGACGCGGGCCGCAGCACCGCTCGGCCCGCGGAAGACGATCGGCGCGCCCATCTGGCCGCCGGACATATAGAGCGTCTTGGCGGCGGAGTTGATGATCTGGTCGATCGCCTGCATGGCGAAGTTGAACGTCATGAATTCGACGATCGGGCGCAGGCCCGTCATCGCCGCGCCGACGCCAACGCCGGCGAAGCCATGCTCGGTGATCGGCGTGTCGACGACCCGGCGCGGGCCGAACTCCTGCAGCAACCCTTGGGTGATCTTGTAGGCGCCCTGGTATTCGGCGACCTCCTCGCCCATGACGAAGACGTTGTCATCGGCGCGCATTTCTTCGGCCATGGCATCGCGGAGCGCTTCGCGGACCGTGATCGTGACCATTTCGGTTCCGGCCGGAATCGCCGGATCGGCGGGAATTTCGGCCTTCGGCTGAGCCGCGACGGGGGCAGCGGCCGGCGCCGGAGCCTCGACCGCTGCCGGCTTCGGCGCTTCCGTCTTGGCAGTGGCGATATCGCCGGCGGCCTCGCCGTCCTGGAGCAGCACGGCGATCGGCGTGTTGACCTTGACGCCTTCGGTGCCGGCGGCGATCAGCAGCTTGCCGATCGTCCCTTCGTCGACGGCTTCGACTTCCATCGTCGCCTTGTCGGTCTCGATCTCGGCGATGACGTCGCCGGAGGACACCTTGTCGCCCTCGTTCTTCAGCCACTTGGAAAGCGTGCCTTCCTCCATCGTCGGGGAAAGGGCAGGCATGAGAATTTCTACTGGCATATTCGTCCCTCCCCGGATCAAAGCAGGATGTCGGTGTAGAGCTCGGATACATCCGGCTCGGGATCAGACTGGGCAAAATCGGCGCTGTCCGCAACGATGTCGCGAACCTCCTTGTCGATCTGCTTCAGCTCGTCCTCGCTCGCCCAGCCCTTTTCGACAAGGCGGGCCTTCACCTGCTCGATTGGATCATGTTCCGAGCGCATCTTCTGCACTTCGTCCTTCGAGCGATATTTCGCCGGGTCGGACATCGAGTGGCCGCGGTAGCGGTAGGTCAGCATCTCGAGGATGATCGGCCCCTTGCCGGAGCGGCAATGTTCGACGGCCTCGTCGGCTGCCGCCTTGACGGCACGCACGTCCATGCCGTCGACCTGATAGCCGGGAATGCCGAAGGAAGCGCCGCGCTGCGAGAAATCGGTCTGCGCCGAAGCGCGCGACACGGAGGTGCCCATCGCATAACGATTGTTCTCGACGATGTAGATCACCGGCAGCTTCCAGAGCGCTGCCATGTTGAAGCTCTCATAGACCTGGCCCTGGTTGGCGGCACCGTCGCCGAAATAAGCGAGGCTGACATTGTCGTTGCCGCGATACCTGTTGGCGAAGGCCAGACCGGTGCCGAGCGAAACCTGGGCGCCGACGATGCCGTGACCACCGTAAAAGTGCTTCTCCTTGGAGAACATGTGCATCGAGCCGCCCTTCCCCTTGGAAAGGCCGCCACGGCGACCGGTAAGTTCGGCCATCACGCCGCGGGCGCTCATGCCGCAGGCGAGCATGTGGCCATGATCGCGGTAACCAGTGATGACCTGATCGCCTTCCTTCAGCGCCAGCTGCATGCCGACGACGACAGCTTCCTGGCCGATATAGAGGTGACAGAAGCCGCCGATGAAGCCCATGCCGTAAAGCTGGCCGGCCTTCTCCTCGAAACGCCGGATCAGCAGCATTTCGCGGTAGGCTTTGAGTTCAGCTTCTTTGGAGAATTCGGCGATCGTGCCGCCGGTGAAGTCCTTCTTAGCCGGCTTGGCAGCGGTCTTGCGGCCGGAGACGGACGCGGTTTTTCGCGGAGCCATTCATTCCTCCCAATGGTTAGCCTTTGGTGGGCTACCATAGGGAAAGAAGAGCGCCACAGCAATGACATATTTGCATGGCTATTATTCAGCTTAACTGAATGATTTTAAAGGGCTATTCTCCATTAACCGAATTTAAGTTAATTCGCCGATCGATGAAAAATGACGATCTCGTCGCTACGCGACATGTTGAGCGCGAGGCGAGCCTTCTCATCCAGCATGTCTCTTTCCAACGAACCGTCACTCATCAGCACGACCTCCTTTTCTAGGATTTGCCGCCTCTGAGTGAGCTCGTCGAGCCGTGCCTGCCGCTCGGCGATCTGGCGGTCGAACTCCTCCGTCGCCGTCAAGCCGTAACCGCCATGGATCGAATGATAGCCGAAGTAAGAAAGAAAGGCGACCGCGATCACCGGCACTACCAGCCGCCCCAGTCTCCGCTTCTTGTGATGCCGTGTCCACATCGTCAATGCCCTGCTACGCAATACCAAGGCAGGTTAACGTCGATTGATTAACCGACCGTTGACCATGAATGGCAAGGAAAAGGAAACCCGCCGGCCGGGAGGCTGGCGGGTTCGAAAATTGGCGCTGACGCCAGTGGTAGCGATCAACCGCGCAGGATCAAGCGGCCGGCGTACTCCGCCTGCAGGCCGAGCTGCTCCTCGATACGGATCAGCTGGTTGTACTTGGCGAGCCGGTCGGAACGGGCCAGCGAGCCGGTCTTGATCTGACCGCAATTGGTGGCAACCGCGAGATCGGCAATCGTCGAATCTTCGGTCTCGCCGGAACGGTGCGACATGACCGCGGTGTAGCGCGCCTTGTGCGCCGTCTCGACGGCATCGAGCGTTTCGGAGAGCGAACCGATCTGGTTGACCTTGACGAGGATCGAGTTGGCGACACCCATCTTGATACCGTCGCGCAGCCGCGCCGAGTTGGTGACGAACAGGTCGTCGCCGACGAGCTGGCACTTGTTGCCGATGAGATCGGTCAGGGCCTTCCAGCCGTCCCAGTCGTCTTCGGCCATGCCGTCTTCGATCGAGATGATCGGGTACTTTGCGGCAAGCTCGGCGAGGTATTCGGCCATTGCGCCCGGCTCGAGCGTCCGGCCTTCGCCTTCGAGCACGTATTTGCCGTCCTTGAAGAATTCCGTCGAGGCGCAGTCGAGCGCGACATACATGTCGTCGCCCGGCTTGTAGCCGGCTTTTTCAATCGACTTCATGATGAAGTCGAGCGCCGCCGGTGCCGAAGCGAGGCCCGGCGCGAAGCCGCCCTCGTCGCCGACATTGGTGTTGTGGCCTTCGGCGGCGAGCTGCTTCTTCAGCGTGTGGAAGACTTCCGAACCCATGCGGACGGCGTCCTTCAGGGTCTCGGCGCCGACCGGCATGATCATGAATTCCTGGAAGTCGATCGGGTTGTCGGCATGCGCCCCGCCGTTGATGATGTTCATCATCGGCACCGGCAGGAGATGCGCGTTCGGGCCGCCGACATAGCGGTAGAGCGGCAGGCCGGCAGCTTCCGCCGCGGCCTTGGCGACGGCGAGCGACACGCCGAGAATGGCATTGGCGCCGATGCGCGACTTGTTCGACGTGCCGTCGAGCTCGATCATCGTCTTGTCGATCTGGATCTGGTTCTCGGCATTGAGACCGCCGATCGCTTCGAAGATTTCGCCGTTGACCGCATCGACGGCGCGCTCGACGCCCTTGCCGAGGTAGCGGGTGCCGCCGTCGCGCAGTTCCACTGCTTCATGCGCGCCGGTCGAAGCGCCCGAGGGAACGGCGGCGCGGCCGAAACTGCCGTCTTCGAGATGGACATCGACCTCGACGGTCGGGTTGCCGCGGCTGTCGAGAATCTCGCGGCCGATGATGTCGATGATTGCAGTCATGATCTCTTCCCTGCTTGTGGACGATGATGATGGTGGGCCTGTCTTAATTCATGGCCCTGAAATTACAATGGCGCGCGGCGCCGGAAGCATGGCGAGCCATCGCCCTTCATGAAAATTTCACGCTGGGCGACACCGCGCCTCATTCAAGCCTTGGCGATCGCGTCGAAGGCGAGCAGCTTTTCAAGGAGCCGCGGCATGTCCCTGAGCGGCACCATGTTCGGGCCGTCGGAGGGGGCGTTGTCCGGATCCTCATGCGTCTCGATGAAGAGGCCGGCGATCCCCACTGCAACGGCTGCCCGCGCCAGAGTTTCGACGAATTCGCGCTGACCGCCGGTCGAGCCACCCTGCCCGCCCGGCTGCTGCACCGAATGGGTCGCGTCGAAGACCACCGGCGCTCCGAGCGCCGCCATGATCGGCAGCGAGCGCATGTCGGAAACGAGCGTGTTATAACCGAAGGAGGCGCCGCGCTCGCAGAGAAGGACGTTCGGGTTGCCGCTCATTGTAAACTTGGCGAGCACGTTCTTCATGTCCCAGGGCGCAAGAAACTGGCCCTTCTTGACGTTGATCGTCCTCCCGGTCTTGGCGGCAGCGACGAGCAGATCGGTCTGGCGCGACAGAAAGGCGGGGATCTGCAGAATATCGACGGTCTCGGCGACTTGCGAGCACTGTTCTTCGGTATGGATGTCGGCCAGCACCGGAAAGCCGAATTCGCGCTTGAGATCGGCAAAGATCTCCATCGCCTTTTCAAGGCCGATGCCGCGCTTGCCCGAAAGCGAGGTGCGGTTTGCCTTGTCGAAGGAGGATTTGTAGACGAGGCCGAGACCGAGCGACCTGCAGAGCTCGACAAGCTTGCCGGCCATCATGAAGGCGTGCTCGCGGCTTTCCATCTGGCAGGGGCCGGCGATCAGGGTCAGCCGCTCCTTCTGCGAGAACACCACCTGGCCGGTACCTTCGCCGACGACAACCCTTGATTTCGTTTCCATCATCACACTCCAAACGCGAAGATCACTCCCTGCCCCGGCGCTTCCGGGACAATGAGGCGTCCGCCCATTTCTGCAAATTCGATATCGTTCTGCGCGAACAGCGCGCGCGTCGCTTCCAGGTCGGCGACGCGGAACACCACGGCACGGCCGCGCAAGCCGCGTTCGGACGCGCTGACGGAGCGGCCGTAGAAGGCCTCCATGCCTGCCGGGTTCAGCACCGACAGCTTGGCGCTGCCGGCCTGGATGTCCATGCCGAAGGAATGGGCCGAGACTTCGCGCTCATCGACGGCTTCCTGCAGCAGATATTGGAAGTCTGTCGGATTGGGCTCCGAGAGAACCACTTCGGCGATACCGGTCACACCATTCTGGTGGTTGGCGAGCGCGCTGTCGATCGGCAGGGCGCGGATCCGCTGGCAACTGAACAGGAAGAAGTCGGGCGCGCGCAGGTCGGCGGCAAAAGCCAGCCTGAAAGAGCCGAGCCCTTCGCGTCCGTCCGGCAGACGCATGGGCCGCGAGAATTCCAGCATCTCGCCGCCGGAGATGCCGCAGGACCGATAGCGGATGTGATCAGCGGCGGCATCCGGCGTCCCGAGCACGATTGAGGATAGGCCTTCCGGACCCTGCCGGAAGCGGAACGCATGGTCGCGCGCGACAAAGGCATTGCCGGCAAGGGCGGCAGCCTCGCATTCTTCGCGGGAAGCGATGGCGAGTGGCTCCAGATAGGTGTTGTCGGAAAAGAAGACGCAGGCGTTCTCCGTGCCGAAGGGATGACGTGCGTCATCGGCAACGGTGAAGCCGAGATCGGAGAGGCGCTGCCTTGCCCGCCCGAGTTCCGCAACCGGCAGCACGAGATGATCGAGCGGGCGGGCGGTGCGCGTGGGCAGGCTCATGGCGGTTTCCCTGATGACCGGTTTGCCGCTGTTTGCAACTTTTGACCGTCGATTGCAAGCGGCAGGAGGACCGGAGTGCCAGCAGCCACTGGCAGTTATAAGTGCGGCCGGTCCCTGGGGAACCGGCCGCGAAAGGATCGGCATCATCCGAAAAGAGCGAGGCTACACCAGCCGCGATTGTTCGAGCGCCGCTTCGATGAAGCTCGCAAAGAGCGGGTGCGGTTCAAGAGGCCGGGACTTCAGTTCCGGATGGTACTGCACGCCGATGAACCACGGATGGTTATTGTACTCCACCGTTTCCGGCAACACACCGTCCGGCGACATGCCGGAGAAAACCAGGCCGCAGGACTCCAGGCGATCCTTGTAGTCGACATTGACCTCGTAGCGATGGCGATGGCGTTCGAAGATGTCTGTCGATCCGTAGATTTCGGCAATCTTCGTGTTCTGCTTGAGGGTCGCACGATAGGCGCCGAGCCGCATGGTGCCGCCGAGATCGCCGGAGGCCGAGCGTTTCTCGAGAGCGTTGCCCTTCACCCACTCGGTCATCAGGCCGACGACCGGCTCCTTGGCGGGGCCGAATTCGGTCGACGACGCCTTTTCGATGCCGGCAAGATTGCGTGCGGCTTCGACCACCGCCATCTGCATGCCGAAGCAGATGCCGAAATAGGGCACCTTGCGTTCGCGGGCAAAGCGCGCCGCGTTGATCTTGCCTTCCGAACCGCGCTCGCCGAAACCGCCGGGAACGAGAATGCCGTGGACCTTCTCGAGATAGGGCGCCGGATCCTCCTTTTCGAAGACCTCCGATTCGATCCATTCGAGCTTGACCTTGACGCGGTTGGCGATGCCGCCGTGATAGAGCGCCTCGATCAACGACTTATAGGCGTCCTTCAGGCCGGTATATTTGCCGACGATCGCGATCGTGACTTCGCCTTCCGGGGTGCGGATCCGGTGCGCCACATTCTCCCAGGCTTCCATACGCGGCTTCGGTGCCGGCTCGATGCCGAAGGCGGCGAGCACTTCGTTGTCCAGCCCCTCCTTATGATAGGCGATCGGCACGTCGTAGATCGACGCCACATCGAGGGCCTGGATCACGGCCGATTGCCGCACATTGCAGAAGAGCGACAGCTTGCGGCGCTCCGCTTCCGGAATCTCGCGATCGGCGCGCACGAGCAGAATGTCGGGATGAATGCCGAGCGCCTGCAATTCCTTGACCGAATGCTGGGTCGGCTTGGTCTTCAGTTCACCCGCCGCCGGAATGTAAGGCATCAGCGTCAGGTGGACGTAGACGGCGGTGCCGCGCGGCAGGTCGTTACCGAGCTGGCGGATCGCCTCCATGAAGGGCATCGCCTCGATATCACCGACGGTGCCGCCGATCTCGCAGATGACGAAATCGTAATCCTCATTGCCCTCGGTGACGAAGTTCTTGATTTCGTTGGTGACGTGCGGGATCACTTGGACCGTCGCGCCGAGATAGTCGCCGCGCCGCTCCTTGTCGATGATGTTCTTGTAGATCCGCCCCGTGGTGATGTTGTCGGTCTTCGTCGCCGAACGGCCGGTGAAGCGTTCGTAGTGGCCGAGATCGAGGTCGGTTTCCGCCCCGTCATCGGTGACGAACACTTCGCCATGCTGCGTCGGGCTCATGGTGCCCGGATCGACGTTGAGATAGGGGTCGAGCTTGCGCAGCCTCACGCGGTAGCCACGCGCCTGCAGCAGAGCTCCGAGAGCAGCCGCAGCGATGCCTTTTCCGAGGGAGGAGACCACGCCGCCAGTGATGAATACATATCGCGCCATGGGAGTCACCGGATACCTTTTCACAAACGATTCCGCCACCGAAAAAACTCGTCTTCCCGAATTTTTCCGTTTTTCGCCGCGGCAGATTTCACACAAAACAAAACCGGCGGATGAAACATCCGCCGGCGGTTCTTCTGAATTTCGACCTTACTGGCCGCTCGGAACTTGCGATCCGGTATTGCCGTTGGCACCGGGGGCCGGGGCCGGGGCGGTCGGCTGAGCAGCCGGAGCTTGAGCGGGCTGAGCCGCGCCGTCTGCCGGAACCGTGCTGCCTGCACCGTTACCGGTCGCGGGGGCCGTCGTGTTCCCACCGGCCGGCGCCGTCTGGCCGCCGCCGAGCGAATCAAGCACGCCGCCGCTTGAGCTCGTGCCCGGAATACGCTCGAGAATGTCGGTTGCCTGCGGCTCGTAACGCGCCAGGATACCCATCCCAAGTGCAAGGCCGAAGAACAGGAAGGCGAGAATCGCCGTCGTGCGGGTCAGTGCATTGGCCGTGCCACGGGCGGACATGAAGCCCGAACCGCCGCCGATACCGAGACCGCCACCTTCGGAACGCTGAATGAGGACGACGCCGATCAGGGCAACGACGACCATGAGATAGATGACGAGGAGTACGGTCTGCATCAGCTTCCAGTCCTGCCCTCTTCGGGGCATTCGAATCGAACGATCGCGGCCACGTAGCGGGCCGCGTCCAAATTTCGCGCCTCTTTATACCAAGCAGGCGGCTATTCCAAGCCCCTGCCAGCCCGACGCGGCGATCACGCAGTCAATTCTTCATAGGCCCGGTAGATGGCGAGGAAGTCTTCCGCTTTCAAGCTGGCGCCGCCGATCAGCGCACCGTCCACATTGGCGACGCCCATCAGTTCCTTGGCATTTGATGGCTTGACGGAGCCGCCGTAGAGGATGCGCATCTTGCCGCCCTCGGCGCCGAAGCGCGAGACAAGTTCACTGCGCATGAAGGCATGCGCCTCTTCCACATCTCCCACCGTCGGCGTCAGGCCCGTGCCGATCGCCCAGACCGGCTCATAGGCGATCACGGTATTCTCCGCTGTCGCGCCATCCGGCAGGCTGCCGGCGAGCTGGCGCCTCAGGACGTCGAGCGTCTTGCCGCTCTTGCGTTCTTCTTCGGTCTCGCCGATGCAGACGATAGCGACGAGTTCCGCCACGTAGGCGGCTTCGGTCTTCGCCCTTACCAGCGCATCGGTCTCGGCATGATCGGTGCGGCGTTCGGAGTGGCCGACGATGACATGCGTGCCGAAGCAATCGGCGATCATCTCAGCGGAAATCTCGCCCGTGTGGGCGCCCGACTGCTTCTGGTGGCAGTTCTGAGCGCCGATCATCAGCGGACTGTCGTCGCAAAGTGCGGTTGCAACATAAAGCAGCGTCGCCGGCGGGCAGATCAGCGTCTCCACTTTGGCGGAAAGTTCGCCCTTGACGCCCTCGGCCATTGCCTTGATCTGGTCCAGCGAAGCACGCGTACCATTCATCTTCCAGTTGCCGGCAACCAGCGGGCGGATATCGGGCGTCATGAAACTTCCTCCGGGATCAGGCCTCTTGGGCAAGCGGCCTAGCAAATCGGTCGGGCAATTGAAAGCACCTGGCACGCAAATTCCGGTCCGACCAACGGCCAGCAGTACGGGTGACGCGCTAGTGACGCCCGATGCCGGGGCGAATTTGGACAGCAACGTTTTCGAATAAAACCGCGGCTTCGAGCGTCTCACGTCAGCGGAAACAGCCCACCGGCACTCCCAGGCGAGTTGGCTAAGTCGTCCAATGCTGCGCAATAGCGAGAGTGGTTTTGGAACGGTAACGATCGTCCTGCACTGGACGATCGCGCTGCTCATCCTCGGCCTGATGCTGATCGGCTTCGTCATGCGGCGCACCGAGATCGATCCGGCGCTGCAGTTCTCGCTCTATCAGTGGCACAAGTCGTTCGGCTTCACCGCGTTCGGGCTCGCGCTCCTGAGAACAATCTGGTGGCTGGCGGAACGAACCCCGCCGCCGGTCCCAGGGCTCCGCCCGCTTGAACATGCCGCGGCGCGCGAAACGCACAGGATGCTGATCATCCTCGGCTTGCTGACGCCGCTGGCCGGCTGGGCTGTCGCCTCCGCCTCGACATTGAACATCCCGAGCTTCTACTTCGACATCCTCGTCATTCCGCACCTGCCGCTGCCGCAATCGGAGAGCTCGGAAGCTTTTTGGGCCTTCGCCCACGCACTGCTTGCCTATGTCATGCTCGCTCTGGTGGCCATCCACGCTGCGGCGGCGCTCTACCACCAGTTCGTCCGAGGCGACGCGGTATTGATCCGCATGCTGCGCTCCGGCTTACGGTCGAGCAATGCGGGCGCAGCCGATGATGGTCGAGAAACCCATGAAGCCGTTGCTGGAAGGAAATGATCCATGATCGCTCCACGCAACCTTGCACTGAAGGCGACCTTCGCACTGATCACTGTCGCTCTGCCGGCTCGCGCGCAGGCCCCGTCCCTTGCGGACGCGGCTGGCAGCTACAGCATCACCAGTTCCTCGCGCATCCAGTTCACTGTCGGGCAGACGGGCGGCGGCGGCATCGCCGGCAACTTTGCGAAGTTTTCAGGCAGATTCCGGATAGACGGCGGCAATGTCGGGCGGTCGTCGGTCGAGTTCACGCTCTATCCGGAGAGTGTCAGGGCGAGAGAGCGCCGCATCGAGAATTTTTTGCGGTCCAGCGCCGTCTTCGACACAGCCAACTATCAGACGGTGACCTTCCGCTCCACCAGCGTGACACAGACCGGACCCGATAGGGCGACCGTCGAGGGTACGCTGACGGCGCGCGGCAAGACGCGGAAGGAACGCTTCGCCGTCACCCTGACCGACTGGGACAAACGCTCGATCTCCTTCACCATCCGCGGCAGCATCCGCCGTGCGCCCTATGGCATGGACGTCGGCACACCCATTTATTCCAACGTCGTCGAGTTCGACATGGACATACGGGGACTGAGGCGTTGACCGTTCTCAGTTGTTGAGTGCGAGCGCGGTGCGTCTCCAGAAATCGGAGGCTATTGCCGGATCGCGCAATGCTTCGAGCTTTCGCCACGACGGAAAAGATGCCTCGAAGGCTGTGGGACTCATGCGAAAATCCTTGCTCGGGTTCACCGCGCCGCCGACCTCGATGACGATCCGGTCGAGCGCGTCGAGCAATCTGACGGTCGCTTCGCCCTGATTGGCGAAGTCCATGGTGAGGGAAAAGCCCGGCCGGGGGAAGGAGAGAATTCCTCGCCCTGCCGCGTCTCCGAAACGGTGCAGAGCGGTCAGGAAGGATGCGTGGCCGTGCCTGCGCGCGGTCTCCAAGAGGCGGATCGTGGTCTGCTTCGCATTCTCGGCCGGATAGACGCTCTGGTGCTGACAAGGCCCTTGGCGCCCGTAAAGCCGGTGCCAGGCACCGAGCCGGTCGATCGTATGGAAGTAGGACGTCCATGTCTCTGTCGAAACCGTTTCCCCTGGCCTTTCCCGGCGAAAGCGGAATTCGTTGAGCGCCTTCAGCATCACGGAATTCAACGGGTTGAACGGTGGAGACAAGGGAAACGCGAGCTTCGGTCCCTTGGGTATGTCCGGATATTCGCAAGATGCGTCGGCATGGTCGGCAGCCCAGAGCACACCCCTGCCCGCCCGGCGACCGGTCGCAAGCTGATCGATCCAGGCGACGGAATATTCGTGCTCCTCACCGACGCGATCGATGAGGGTGAAATAATCGGCGAAATTTTCGAAGCGAATCGCATGCTGCTGGACGTGCGGCGACGGAACTTTCATCAGCCGCAGCTCGACGTCGAGGATCAGCCCCGTCAGTCCCATTCCGCCGATCGTGGCAGTGAAGAGCTCGGCGTTTTCCTCGGCGGAGCAAGTCAGGCGTTCGCCGTCCGAACGTAGCAGCGTCAGCCGCCGGACGTGATTGCCGAAAGAGCCCCGGGCATGATGGTTCCTGCCGTGGATGTCGCTGGCGACGGCGCCACCGGCCGTGACGAGACCCGTTCCCGGCGTCACGGGCAGGAAGAAGCGATGCGGTATCGCCTTGACGAGAATGTCGCTGAGTGTAGCGCCGGCCTCGCAGGTGATCACCCCGGTTCCCGGGTCGAAGGCCAGTATGCGGCCGTGCTTGGCGCTGTCGATCAGCGTGCCGCGATCATTGCGCCAGACGTCGCCGTAGCTAAGGCCATTGCCAAAGGGCAGGTACGCCATCGGCGCGATGGTGCCCAGCCGATCCTCATAGTCGTCGGGCGAGATCGCGCCGCGGGGCCGCTTCTCCGTCCGCCACCAGTGTTCGAATTTGTCGATGCTCATTCCAGGGTTCCAACGACGACCGCGAGAGCTCAACGCTCGAGAATCCAGTTCAGCGCATCCCGCCAGTCGGTCATGCGCACCGGCGTGCCGTGCGAACCGGTCTCGAACAACACGAAGCGAGCGGGATAGTCCTTGTTCCTCAGGGAGCGATAGAGCGCAACCTGTGCCTCGGCGGGATAGACGCTGTCATTGCTGCCATGGCTGAAGAAGACCGGCAGCCTTGCCTTGTAAGCGGCACTCTCTTCAAACGCCGGGTCGGCGACGCCGCCCATCACCATCATGCCGCCGAGCATCGCCGCTGCCTGTTGGTCGCGCGAGATACCCCAACAGATGAAACTGCCCATGGACGCGCAGGACAGCACCACCGGCCGGCCGCCGGATCGCTCGGCGGCAAAACGAATCAGCGCGGCAATGTCGGCCACGCCCGCCGCATCGAAGGAGCGCACGCTCGGCGCATAGTAAGTACCGCCATTGCCGACCGCCAGATTCTTCAGTCGGTTGAAATTACCACCGAAGGAGAAGTCGTTGGCACCGAGGCGCCGGTCACCGCCGCGCCCATGGATGAAGATGACCGTAAACGCGGCGCCGCGATCCGGACCAACGCGCGTGACGTCGAGAGAACGACCGCCGAGATCGAGATCCAGCGTCTCGTCCGCCTGCGAACTCTTCACGCCAAGCGACACATAGGACCGCTTGACGCGTCGCTCCGGAATCTGATCGCGCCCGTTGATATCCCTGAGTTCCTGATAATCGACGACACGGAAACCGCCGCCATCCTCCTCCCGCAGAACTCCGGGGTAGCCGAACAACGCATCCTTGTAGGGCCGTAACGGCTCGGCTTCGGCGGAAGCGGTAATGCCTGAAAAAAGCACCGCGGCAAGCAGGCACCCGACAGAGAAAACAATCGTGGACATAGACACCCAAGGGCTCCCTGCTTCGGCCCATGCCTTGCCACTCGCACCTCCGCTACGCAACACTGAAGCCGCAATTCACCGCGTTATCGGCTTCGAGCATCCGAAAATTCGCCTTTTGTTCGCGCTTTCCCCAAGACTCTGGCAGAATCTCGATGATTCGCCCGGCAAGGGATAGCGACGGCGCCGCGGTCTTGCTATGCCCTTGCCGACACAGACGACAGGAATGATCTAACCAACCCATGGACGACAGCAGCGATCTCTTTTCCGCCATGCCTTTGCAGCCGAAGCCGGCCGATGCCGCCGCGCCGCGCAAGCCGGCCGCGCCTGCCGCCGGCAACGATGCGTCGCGGCCGGCGCCCCGCGACGGCAGCGACTACGACGCGTCAGCGATCGAGGTCCTCGAGGGGCTGGAACCGGTGCGTCGCCGGCCGGGCATGTATATCGGCGGAACGGACGAGAAGGCGCTGCACCATCTCTTTGCCGAGGTGATCGACAACTCGATGGACGAGGCCGTCGCCGGCCACGCGAACTTCATCGAAGTGAACCTCGACGCCGACGGCTTCCTGACGGTGACCGACAACGGCCGCGGCATTCCGGTTGAAAATCACCCGAAGTTCCCCAACAAGTCGAGCCTCGAAGTGGTGATGACGATCCTGCATGCCGGCGGCAAGTTCGACGGCAAGGCGTACGAGACCTCGGGCGGCCTGCATGGCGTCGGCGTCTCCGTCGTCAACGCGCTGTCGGACTCGCTCGAGGTCGAGGTGGCGCGAAACCGCAAACTCTACCGCCAGCGCTTCTCCCGCGGCATTCCGCAGAGTGAACTTGAAGAACTCGGCGAGGTGCATAATCGCCGTGGTACGAGGGTCCGCTTCCATCCGGACCCGCAAATCTTCGGTCCGCATGCCCGCTTCGAGCCGGCGCGGCTCTTCCGCATGGCCCGCTCCAAGGCCTATCTTTTCGGCGGTGTCGAAATCCGCTGGTCCTGCGATACGGCATTGCTGCCGGAAGGTTCGGAGACTCCGGACAAGGCCGTGTTCCATTTCCCCGGCGGCCTCAAGGACTACCTAGCCGCGACGCTCGGCAAGGAATTCACCGTCACCCGCGAGATCTTCGCCGGCAAATCGGAAAAGGCCGGCGGCCACGGCTCGCTCGAATGGGCGGTCACTTGGTATGGCGGCGATCAGCAGATCCACTCCTATTGCAACACGATCCCGACGCCGGAAGGCGGCACGCACGAGGCCGGACTGCGCATCGCGCTGACCAAGGGCCTGAAGAACTACGCGGAGCTCACCCAGAACAAGCGGGCCGCAATCGTGACCACCGACGACGTGATGATCTCGGCGGCAGGCATGCTCTCGGTCTTCATTCGCGAACCGGAATTCGTCGGCCAGACGAAAGACAAGCTGGCGACGGTCGAGGCGCAGCGCATCGTCGAAAACGCGCTTCGAGACCCCTTCGACCATTACCTCGCCGACAATCCGGCCGAAGCCGCAAAACTTCTCGACTGGGTCGTCGAGCGCGCCGAAGAGCGCGTCCGCCGGCGCAAGGAAAAGGAAGTCAACCGCAAGACTGCGGTGCGCAAACTGCGCCTGCCAGGCAAGCTAGCCGACTGTGCGCAGAACACGGCGGAAGGCGCGGAGCTTTTCATCGTCGAGGGCGATTCGGCAGGCGGCTCGGCCAAGCAGGCGCGCAACCGCGCCAATCAGGCGATCCTGCCCCTGCGAGGCAAGATCCTGAACGTCGCCAGCGCCGGCCGCGAGAAGCTCGGCGCCAACCAGCAGATCGCCGATCTCGTCCAGGCGCTCGGCTGCGGCACGCGGTCGAAGTACCGCGAGGAGGATCTCCGCTATGAGCGCGTCGTCATCATGACCGACGCGGACGTCGACGGCGCACATATCGCCTCACTGCTGATCACCTTCTTCTATCAGGAGATGCCGGAACTCATTCGCGGCGGCCACCTCTATCTCGCCGTGCCGCCGCTTTACCGGTTGAGCCAAGGATCAAAGACGCTTTATGCCCGCGACGACGCGCATCGCGAAGAGCTGATGCGCACCGAGTTCAACGGCCGCGGCAAGGTTGAGATCGGTCGGTTCAAGGGTCTCGGCGAGATGCTGCCCGCTCAGCTCAAGGAAACGACCATGGATCCGGCCAACCGGACCCTGCTCAAGGTGGAGATCGACGACGTCGATTTCGAGGGCACGCGCGAGGCCGTTGACAACCTGATGGGAACGAAGGCCGATGCCCGGTTCCGCTTCATCCAGGAGCGCGCCGTCTTTGCGGACAATCTGGATATCTGACAGGCTGTAACGCGCTTAGACGGTCTGCCCGAGCGCCTTCTCCAGGAACAGACTCAGCGGATCGGGCAGATAGCCGCCGAAGGGCGGACGCTCGACATAACCGGACGATCTGTAAAGACCGATCGCTTCCGGCTGGTAAATGCCGGTTTCGAGGCGGATCGCGGTCAGGCCCAACCTTTCCGCCTTGGCTTCCAGCACAGCAAGAAGCTGTTTGCCGACTTTCAGTCCCCTCGCCTGCGGATCGACGAACATCCGCTTGATCTCCGCCGTCCCGTCGCCGGCGTCCACCAGCGCGCAGCAGCCGACGATCTCGCCGTTCCCTCGCGCGACGAAGAAGGACACTCCGGGCCGCTCCAGAGTCGAGAGATCGACCATATGGTTGCTCTCAGCCGGATAAAGCGATGCCGCATAGGCGTCTGAGAGTTCGAGCAGGCGGAGGATGGCCGGCTGGCGCGGCGGTTCCTCGGCGATAGAGATTTCGGTCATTCCATGCCTCGACGCAAATCATGTCGTTAGAGAGATCAACGGGAGGAAAACTAACTTCGATGACGAACGGTGCCAATACGTCAAACGGCGCAGGAGAGTTGCAATCAATCCGAGTGACGGGTCGAAACAATTTGTTTCACGATGCGAAACTTTGCCCTACTTCGGAAACAATCGAAGCTCCATAACATAGGGGCAACAGTCTTCTGAACGGACCCAAGACATGAAAGCCGCCCTGATCGTCATGACCATTCTCGGTTGCGATGACAATGTCACGAAATGCCACTACATCTCGACCGTGAACGGCACCTGGCCGTCGATCGCCCTGTGCGACACGGAATCGCAAAAGGAACTGCCGAAGTTCTCCAACAAGAACTACCCGGTGGTCGTCGCCGTTTGCGAAACGTCCGGGACCGGCATGATGGCGTCCGCCGAACCTGCGCCGGCTCCCAAGATCGCGCCGGAGCCCAACACACCGGCGCCGCAAGCGGCAACGCCCCCGGCAATGCACGAGGAAAAGCCGGGCCTGCCGAAGCGAGCTCTGGCATGGCTCGGCGGCGCGGTGCCGGACCGCCAGAAATTGCAAGCGATCGTCAGTGCCCCGGTGCATTACATGGAAGACGGCTATTCCTGGGTGGCGCGCCGGTTCGGCAACTGAGTTGCCGATCAGGCTGCCTGGCGCCAGGCAATGAGGGCATAGTTCCGCGCGACTTGCCGTTGTTCGGCAAAGCCCAGTCGTTCCACCAATTCGGCGACGGAGGCCGACGTCGAGGAAGGCCTCCGGCGAAGGCGTTCGAGGAGAGCGGCGAGCGACGCGGGCGCGCCCTCGCCCGCCTGAGCCTGCCAATACAGGACAGCTTCTGCGAATGCTTCGCTGACATCGCGCGCGAGGCCGGCACTCTCAAAGAGAGCGCGAATCGAGTGGAGGCGGCCCCCGGACAGGATCGAGCGCACGCGCTTCTCCGACAGGCCCGAAAGATCGACGATCGCCAGGAGAAAGAATTCCGTCGCACCGCTGCAAAGCGCGCTCATCAGGAAGGCGGGAGTCAAGCGTCCGGTCTCGCGCAAATGGGCGACCATCCGGGACAAGTCGTTCGGCGAGCCGGCTGCCGTCATGGCCAAGGCGGTTGCATCGCATGCCTCTCTCATGACGCGCGCCACGCGAGCCGAGCCGATCACCGCCTGGACGAGCCCGGAAGCCGAGAGCGCCGCACCGATCTTTTCGGCAAGCGCATGCCGCGCGTCGCTCGGCAGGTCGGCGCGCGCCAGCAGCCGGTCACGCACCGCCGCAGCATGCCCGAGGCGGCAGGCGATCCTCCTGAGTGAACCCTGCAAGAGCAAGGCGCCGGTGTTTTCGAGGAGAATGGAAACTTCCTCCTCGTCGCCGATCTCGGCGATCGCAGCGGCGACGGAGCAAGAAACAGTGCCCCGCGCCGCGATTAGCGCACGCGTCTCGGCCGTGCCGCGCGCTGCGAGGTCGACGAGATCCGCATCGGTAAGCACCGGCGAACGGGCGATTGCCGCGAAAGCGATTTCGGGCTGGTCCTCTGCGAGCGCCCTGACGATCGCTCGCGGCGCCGTCGGACTATCGGCCAGGGCTTCGCTGAGCGCAAGGCGGACCTTTGGCGAGGGATCGTCCAGCAGGAAGGTCATCGCCATTTCGGCGGCATGCCGATCGAGGCCGTTCATCTCGGCCTGGGCATAGGCTCGGCCCAGCGCACTGGCGGCGCGCGCGCGATCGCCGGTTCTCGCCGTTTCGACCCAGCGAAGAAATGCTTGTATGATCACCTATGCCCCACTAGACACCCATCAGCCCCAATGTCCGAATATTAGCGGTCAAAGGTTTAAGATTGGTTCACCATGTCCGTTAACCGCGCGCAAACTATGAAGCCTCTTCTGTATCTTGCAGCAGGCGAGCAGCTTCCGGCGGCGATGATGCTGGAGGCCGTTCAAGGGATCGTTGTCGATGCGACGACGCCTCAAACGCGGTCAAGCCTGCGATGGCCCGGCAAGAAAGCAGCCTGCCTCGTTCTCGCGCGGATCGGGCCGGCCGAAACAATCGATGAAGACGGCCTCTTAGCGCTCCTCACCGAGATGGACGGCGTCGTGCTGACAGCGTGCCGGGGACCGGCCGATATCCAGAAGCTCGACGTAATGCTGAAAGTCGCCGAGGCGGCCGCAGGCATCCGCCAGGGCCGAACGGCCTTGCTGGCGGAATATGCCACGGTTGCCGAAAGCGTGCTCTCGCCGCACTCGATGGCTGGCGTTTCCCCGCGCCTCTCCGCATTGCTATTCGACGCCTCGGCCCTCGCGGAAGCCTGCGGTTGCCACCGCGTCACCGGGACGGGCGATGTGCCGGCCGTCGTCCGCGCCGGTCGCGCCGCGGCGGTGCTCCGGGCGCGCGAGGCCGGCATTGCGGCTTACGATATGCTGCCCGCCGATGCCGTCGACGAGGCAGCGGTGCTACGGATTTGGACAAACAGCCTCGAGAACGGCTTCTCGGCCGTGGCCACCCGCTCGCCAGAGCAGATCGATCTTCTCGCCGCAGCAGGGGCGCTGCCCAAATCCTAGGGCCTAGCGAACCGGCCGCACCATCTGGAAGACATCGCCGCCATCGCAGTAATCCATATAGCCGAGGCGGGCGAGCGGCTTGACGGCCGTCACGTCGAAGCGTCCGTCGCGAATGGCCTCGTCGCGGATATGGATGCCGACGACCGCGCCAATGACGACATAGCTGTCGGATGCCTCGCCATCGAGGCCCTTCGGCCGGAACATCTCCGTCATCCGGCACTCGAGCGCGGCGAAGGCCTCGCCGACGAAAGGCGCCTTGACGAGCGTTCCCTCGACCGGCGTCAGTCCGGCGATCTCGAACTCGCTCTCGCCGTGCCGCGCCGCCACCGAGCTCGTGTTTACGGCCTCGCTCAAGTTGCGGCTGGCGAAGCTTGCGGTGAACTCACCGGTCGCCTCGATGTTACGCACGGAATCCTTGTAGCCGCTCGATGAAAACATCACGAGCTTCGGCCGGTCGCTGATCGCATTGAAGAAGGAATAGGGCGCGAGGTTCAACGAACCGTCCGTGGCGCGCGTGCCGATCCAGCCGATCGGCCTCGGCGACACGATCGCCTTGAACGGATCGTGCGGCAAGCCGTGCCGATTGGTAGCCGTTTCGTAGAACATCAGGCGTCTTCCCCGACCCAGGTGACGATCTCGGCCAGTTCCGGCCGCGGGCGCTCGGTCGGCGGCACCATGGCCGTGCCGATGTGAATGAAGCCGGCAATCCTTTCGCCGGGCGCCACGCCCAGCAGCGGATAAGCTTTTTCGTCGAAGGCGTACCATTCGGTCAGCCAGTTGGAAGCATAGCCGAGCGCGTTTGCTGCCATCAACAGATTGAGGCACACGGCACCGGCCGACATCATCTGCTCCCATTCGGGAATCTTGAAATGCGGTGCAGCCCTGCTGACGACCGCGACGACGACGGGGGCACGCGTCAGCCGCGTTTCCTCCACCTTGATCAGTTCCTCGGAGAGATCCGGCTTGGCGGCAAGTGCCATCTTCTTCAACTCGCCGCTGATCCGCGCCCTCTCCTCGCCGCGATAGACGATGAAGCGCCAGGGCGCCAGTTTTCCATGGTCCGGCACGCGGGAGGCGAGCCGCAGCATCTCCTCTACCTCGGCCTTGCCGGGTCCCGGCGGCCCCATCTGGAAAGCCGGAATCGACCTGCGGGAAGTGAGATAGTCAACGAGCTTAATTTCGGTTTTCATATCGAGCGAATTCCACTACCTTGCCGCCGGATCGACAGCCACGAAAATGCCATACCGGCGTCTCAAGTGGAGTCACCCAGTCAGGAAGTCAACTGCACTCATGCGCATCCGCACTCGTATTTTGCTCAGAGCCGCCTTGGCGATCACGCTCGCCGGTTCCGGTGCGCAGCGAGCCGCGGCGGAAGACGCGACCGACGCCTTCGAGAGCTTTCCGTCGATCTCCGGCAGTCGAAAGATGCCAAAACTCACGAGCTTCAATCCACTCGTCAGCGACCCTACACAGAACGGCGAACTGAAGGATGTGAAGCTCGAAGCGCTGCTGACCACAAAGGGCCAGCCGGTGGAGTCGGGCCTGACTTGGCGCGTCTTCAGTCCCATTCCCGGCGGCGACGGCAAGCTTCCGCTGCTGGCTACCTCCGAAGGCGGCTCCACGGCCTTCAATCTCGTGCCCGGCGAATATTTCGTCAATGTCGCCTTCGGTCGCGCGGCAGCCACACGCAAGATTCGTGTGCCCGATCAAGGCGAGCTGGACAAACAGGTTCTGGTGCTGGACGCCGGCGGGGTCATGCTGAACGCCGTCTCCGGCAGCGACGTGCGCATTCCACCGGCCGAACTCAGCTTTTCGATCTTCTCATCCGATGTGAAGGAAGATGGCGAGCGCGCCCTGATCGTCGCCGACGTGAAGCCCAGCACGGTGGTCCGGCTCGGCGCCGGCACTTATCACGTCGTCTCCGACTACGGCTCCGTCAATGCGGTGATCCGCGCCGACATCCAGGTGGAAGCCGGCAAGCTGACCGAAGCAACGATCCAACATCGCGCCGCGAAGCTCACACTGAAGCTCGTCTCGGAACCCGGCGGCGAGGCGATCGCCGATACCGCCTGGTCGATCCTGACCTCCTCGGGCGACGTCGTCAGCGAAAGCGTCGGGGCCTTTCCGACGCTCGTCCTCGCGGAGGGCAGCTACACGGCCGTGGCACGCAACAAGGACAAGATCTACCAGCGCGACTTTGCCGTGAAGGCAGGCATCAACACGGATGTGGAAGTACTGCTCAACGGCAATGATGCGCTCGACGAGACCGCGAACGCCCACGCTCAGGACTGACTGGATTGCGGTTAGCTTGACGCAGCGTCAGGCAATCACCGTGGGGAAGGCCGTTGATTTCTAGCGGGCCTGATGACGCACGTCCGATCTGTCGCGCGCCATCACACTTCAGAAGCTCGAACGACCCGGAGCCTCAGGCAGCCCTGACGCTCCGTTCCGCCTTGCGTTTGAGATCCGGCGCCATCGCTTCGCTCGACAGCGTAGCGACCGCCTCCTCCAGCGTCATCGCCGTTTGCGCCTGCGAGCCGAGCCGACGGATATTGACCGAACGCTCCTCCGCCTCGCGCTTGCCGCAGACGACGATCACCGGAACCTTCGTCACCGAATGCTCGCGGACTTTGTAGTTGATCTTCTCGTTGCGGAAGTCGGTTTCGACGGTAAGCCCGGCCTCACGCAGACGCGCCGCGACCTCGCGGCCGTAATCGTCCGCGTCCGAGGTGATCGTTGCGACCACCACCTGCAGAGGCGAGATCCACAGCGGCATATGGCCGGCATAGTTTTCCAGCAGAATGCCTAGGAAACGCTCCATCGAACCGCAGATGGCGCGATGGATCATCACCGGCTGGCGTTTCTCGGAATCCTTGTCGATGTAGAAGGCCCCGAACCGTTCCGGCAGGTTGAAATCGACCTGAGTCGTTCCGCACTGCCATTCGCGGCCGATCGCATCCCTCAGCGTGTATTCGAACTTAGGCCCATAGAAGGCGCCCTCGCCCGGCAGGATGCCGGTCTTGATGCGGCCCTCGGATTGCGACTCGATGGTGTTCAGCACATCCGTCATCACCGCTTCGGCGCGATCCCAGAGCGCGTCGGAGCCGACCCGCTTGTCCGGCCGCGTCGAAAGCTTGACGACGATTTCCTTGAAACCGAAGTCATCGTAGACGGAGAGGATCAGATCGTTGATCTTCAGGCATTCGGCGGCCATCTGCTCGTCAGTGCAGAAGATGTGCGCGTCATCCTGCGTGAAGCCCCGCACACGCATCAGACCATGAAGCGCGCCGGACGGCTCATAGCGGTGCACTGCTCCGAATTCGGCCATCCGCACAGGCAGTTCCCGGTAAGACTTCAGACCATGCTTGAAGATCTGGATGTGTCCGGGGCAGTTCATCGGCTTCAGCGCGAAGACCCGGTCGTCATCCGTCTCGTCGCCGGCAACCGTCACCTTGAACATGTTGTCGCGGTACCAGCCCCAGTGACCGGAGGTCTCCCAGAGCGACTTGTCGAGGACCTGGGGTGCGTTGACCTCCTGATAGTCGACTTCGAGCCTGCGCCGCATATAGGCGACGAGGCTCTGGAATATGCGCCAGCCCTTGCCATGCCAGAAGACGACGCCCGGACCTTCTTCCTGGAAATGGAAGAGGTCCATCTCACGGCCGAGACGGCGATGGTCGCGCTTCTCCGCTTCGGCGAGCACGTGCAGATATTGATCGAGCTCCTCCTGCGTATGCCAGGCAGTGCCGTAGATGCGGGTCAGCATCGGATTGTTGCTGTCGCCGCGCCAATAGGCGCCAGCCACCTTCATCAGCTTGAAGGCCGTGCCGATCTGGCCCGTCGAGGCCATGTGCGGCCCACGGCAGAGGTCGAACCAATCGCCCTGGTAGTAGATCTTCAGGTCCTGGCCTTCGGGAATCGCATCGACGAGCTCGACCTTGTAGCTCTCGCCCTTGGCGGCAAAGACCTCCTTCGCCTTGTCGCGCGACCAGATCTCCTTGGTGAAGGGCTGGTTGCGCGCGATGATCTCCTTCATCTTCTTCTCAATGACGGGCAGGTCATCGGGCGTGAAGGGCTCGTTCTTGGCGAAGTCGTAGTAGAAGCCATTGTCGATGACGGGACCGATTGTCACCTGCGTTCCCGGCCACAATTCCTGCACGGCTTCGGCCATCACATGGGCCGCGTCGTGGCGGATAAGCTCCAGCGCGCGCTTGTCTTCGCGCGTGACGATCTCGATCTTGCCGCCGGCTACCGGATCGGAAAGGTCGCGCAGCTCGCCGTCGAGAGCGATTGCCACAGCCTTCTTGGCCAGCGACTTCGAGATCGACTCGGCCACATAGCGGCCGGTCGTGCCGGCGGCGAACTCGCGGACGGAGCCATCAGGGAATGTAAGGGAAACGAAATGCGACATCATGATCTCCTATCCAGTCCCGCCAACGAATGCGGGTGGTATGGTTGCCGACCGGGCCGGTGAATTGACGCGGGCCTGATAAAGGTTTTTGGCTGACGAGTAAAGGCGCGCCGGCCTCTCAACCGCCAAGCATTGCGCGTAAACCCTTGACCGTGTTCCAGTTGCGCCACGTCCCGATGCCCAGCCGTTTCGTCGTCACAGCGCCGAGCAGTTTAGACTCGCTCGCCTTGCCGCCGAAATCCGCCCAGAGATCGCCGCCGACGATCGCGACGCGTTCGCCTCTCGAACAGTAGCTCCGGAGTCCATCGAGCACGTCCGGCGCAAGCGGCGAACGCATTACGCGAATGTGAACGCTGGTCGGGTCCTCCTCGCCTGTTGCCAGAAACGGATTGTCGGCGGCGAGTTTCAGCCAGCCGTCGGCGGAGCGGACAATGATGTCCACATGCCGGCCGAACGTCTCCAAAAATGCCTCCTCGAGCGACGATTCAATGTCTGCAAGCGGCTGTACCGGCGCCTCGAAGATAAGATTGCCGGTGGCGACAAGGGTACGCGGAGAGCGATAGCCGAGCCGCTCCGCCATCTGGCGAAGATCCGCCATTACGACACGCCGGCCCTCCCCCAATATGATGCTATAGAGCAGCGCGACGTAGCTCTTCATTCCCCCTCCGAAATTACGCCCGCCAGAAATCCACGGCGCCCTGCGGAAGCCGCGAAAGCACGCGATCCAGCCTCACTTCATCGACGTTCCGCCGGAGCGCCGCGGCGACGTCGGCAATGGCCGAATCCGGCGACACATTGTGATTGCCGCGAAACACCTGAACCTCCCGGGTCATCGCAACGCGGCCCGAGAAAGGCACCGTCGGCTCCTCGAGATCCCAATCCGCGACGAAGATCGCCCGCAGCACCGGCGGCAATACGCTGGCGAAGAGCAGCGCTTCGGAAATGTCCAGGCGGCGTCGAAAGGTCTCAAGCACCGCCTGCATCATCGTATAGGCCTGATTGGTCGTCTGTAGACCGGCTGTGTCGCGCGCATCGAGGATGAAGCGGTCAAAGTCGGCAGACGCCTGCCGATATTCCATCGGGATCGTCATGACGCTCACGCATCCTTTCGCCGACGCTGCCAAAAGCGCCATGGCGCATACCAGAGCTGGCGCGGCGCAACCATCTCCGGTACCGGATCGAATCCATGCGTCCCGCCGGGTCCGCAGCGCACGACGCGAAACAGCGTCAGCCACCCCCCGGCCCAGAGACCATGCCGGGCGATCGCCTCGAAGCCATATTCCGAGCAGGTGGGCAGGTGCCGACACGAATTGCCGATGAAACTCGACAGCGTCAGCTGGTAGGCGCGGATGGCGGCCATGCCAAAAAGCCGGCCAGGCGTCTTGCGGAACGGCCCGGACCAATTGCGGCCGCTGCCGGCGATGTCGGTCCGGCTACGTCCAAGAACCTGGTCAGACTGCGGCTTTCCGCACATATTTCACACTGCCGTTGCGAGGCGCTTCGTCTCGATCTGGCCGATCGCGTCGACAACCGCGTCGAAGGTAAGCATCGTCGAGGCATGGCGCGCCTTGTAGTCCCGAACGGGCATCAGAAAGCGCATGTCCTCGAAGCGGCCGGCAGGCCCCTCTCCGTCCGCCTTCAGCATCGCCAGCATGTCCTCGCGCGCCTTGCGGATTTCCGCCGCTTGCGCGCCGACGACATGGCGGGCCATGATCGAGGAGGATGCCTGACCAAGTGCGCAGGCCTTCACGTCGTGGGCAAAATCGGTGACGACGTCCCCGTCCATCTTCAGCCAGATCCGCACTTTCGACCCGCAGAGCTTCGAATGCGCGGCAGCTTCAGCATCCGCATCGGCGAGCATGCCGATGCGGGGAATGTTGCCGGCGAATTCGAGAATCCTGCTGTTATAAATGTCATCCATCATTTGACGCGATCCGGCTGGTTTTTCGCGGTTTTGGGTGATCGGCGCATGATTTTCTCCGGTAGAGGGGAAAAAAGCACGACGCGCTCCGTTGGGCCTCTTTCATCCATGTGGCACCATACTATATGCTATGTCGTGTTGGGGTGACAGTTCCGCAAGGGGATAAGTGTCGCCTGTTGTTTGGGAAACCGTGCCGGACGGTCCAGTGCACTGCTAAGCCAGGACCGGAAAGCCCCGGAGCCCGCCAACGGAACCCAAGCCTGCAGGGATAGGCGAATGGCCAATGGCGAGTTGTCCGAAAGATAAAACGTCAGCAATCCCGGATTGCTCAAAAGAGGCCATATGGACGCCATAGTAAAGAATTTCCCTGTGCTCGACGACACCAGTGGTCGGCCGACGCAGAAAGAAGCCGAGGAAGCTGTTCGCGTACTGCTGCGCTGGGCAGGCGAAGACCCAACCCGAGAAGGCCTGAAGGACACCCCGACGCGTGTCGTCAAATCCTATCGGGAAATTTTCGGCGGCTACGACCTCGTCGCCGAGGACGTGCTTGGCCGGACCTTCGAAGAAGTCTCCGGCTACGACGACATCGTCCTCGAGAAGGACATCCCGTTCTATTCGCATTGCGAACACCACATGGTGCCGATCATCGGCAAGGCGCATGTCGCCTATCTGCCGAACGGCCGCGTCCTGGGCCTCTCCAAGATCGCCCGTGTCGTCGATATCTATGCGCGGCGCCTGCAGACGCAGGAGTCGATGACGGCGCAAATCGCCAGGGCCATCGACGAGACGCTCGCTCCGCGCGGCGTCGCTGTGATGATCGAGGCCGAGCATCTGTGCATGGCGATGCGCGGCATCAAGAAGCAGGGCGCGACAACACTGACGACCACCTTTACCGGTGCCTTCAAGACAGAGCCGGCCGAGCAGGCCCGTTTCATGACCATGTTGAGGGGCTTCAAGTAAGCTCCGCCGCGGCATGCTTCCTCGAATGGAAAGCATGCCGCAGTTCAAGGTGCAGCGAGCACTGGGTGCCTGAAAAGGCGCACGGCGCTGTAGTGGAGCTTTCGCGATGACGCTTACTTTTGCTGCTCCCTCAAACGACAAGGCCGAACTGGAAACAGGCTCGGCCTTTACGCCCCGCTTCGACGAGAAAGGTTTGGTCACGGCCGTCGTGACGGACTCCCGCGACGGCGAATTGCTGATGGTCGCGCATATGAATGCCGAAGCATTGGCACTGACAATCGAAACCGGCATCGCCCACTACTACAGCCGCTCGCGCAACAGCCTGTGGAAGAAGGGCGAAAGCTCCGGCAACGTGCAGACGGTCCAGGAAATCAGGACCGATTGCGACCAGGACGCCATCTGGCTGAAGGTGACCGTGGCCGGCCACGACGCAACCTGTCATACGGGACGCCGTTCCTGCTTCTACCGCACGGTGGGGCTCGAGGACGGTCAGGCGAGAGTAACGCTTGCGGATGAGCGCAGACTTTTCGATCCGGCACAGATCTACGCCGAAAGATAGGTCCAGCCCGCAGCATCTGGATTTTCTTCGCACATCTCCGTGTTATATTCATTCTTTAGAAACTAAACGGGCGCCTAATCATTAAACGTAAAGTTGGTTCCTGCGGTAACTGCGGCGTGCCGAAATGTGTTGCAACTTGTATCCAATGTTTACTGGGCCGGCCGCATTGGCGACAGGTTCGGTGCTATATCTCAAATCCTGGTGCCAGTCTTTCAGCTATGAATGTGGACAAGGCCGGCACCATCGCCGGCTTGGCAGGGTCTCCTACAAGACGCGCGCATATTGGTTCGGCGGTGTTGGAGGTGCCGGATGTTGAACTGGACGTTTACGCGCAACAACCAGATAGCCGACCTGTCCGGCCCTAATGGCACATCGCTGACGACCACCCCCCCTGAACCAGTCCCACTTCCTGCGAAGCCGAAGATCGCGATAGCACTCGGCGGCGGCGCGGCACGCGGCTGGGCGCATATCGGGGTATTGAGAGCGCTCGATGAAGAGGGTATCGAGGTCGGCATGATCGCCGGCACGTCCATCGGTGCGCTCGTCGGCGGCTGCTATCTCGCCGGCAAGCTCGACGAGTTGGAGGCCTTCGCCCGGTCCCTGACCGTCCGCCGCATCGCCAGCCTGCTCGATTTCGCGATCGGCGGCGGCGGCCTGTTCGGCGGCCTGCGGCTCACCAAACGCATGCAGGAGCATCTCGAACATATCAGCATCGAGGAACTCGACCGCCCCTTCATCGCCGTCGCCACCGAAGTTCACAGCGGCCACGAGGTCTGGCTGGAGAAGGGGTCGCTGATCACCTCTATTCGCGCGTCCTACGCGCTGCCGGGGATTTTCGAGCCGATCCATGCGAATGGCCGCACCCTGATCGACGGCGCGCTCGTCAATCCCGTTCCCGTCTCGGTCTGCCGCGCTTACGAGCAGCAGCTCGTCGTCGCCGTCAACCTTAACTACGATCTTTATGGCCGTTCCGCCGTCGTCAAGCACAGCGCCGGTATGGAAGCCCTCGATGCCCCCGCCAGGACGGGCAGTGCCTATTCGGCGCGCCTCGGCATGACGAGCGTCATGGTGCAGGCCTTCAACATCATCCAGGACCGCATTTCGCGCGCTCGTCTGGCCGGCGATCCGCCGGATCTGGCGCTCCATCCGAAGCTGAACGACATCGGACTGTCGGAGTTTCACCGCGCCGGTGAAGCGATCGAACGCGGCTACCTGGAGGCGAAGGCCAAGCTCGCCGAGATCAAGCGAATGCAGGAAGCACTCATCCGATAGTCGCCGCGCGGCACAGCATTCTGGAAAGATTGGAGAGGTTGTCCATTGCGCGTGTCTACGACCCGCGATGGGGGGTGGGCGGCGCCACCCCCTCGACTCTATCCGGCAATATACGCCTTGATCTCTTCGGTCTCGCGCTCGATGGCGCGAATATGATACTTCACCACGTCGCCAATCGACACGATGCCGGCCAGGCGGCCCTCGCTTTCGACCGGGAGATGGCGCGCGCGGAATTTGCTCATCATCTCCATCAGGCTTTGCACGGTCATTTCCTCGCCGCAGCAATAGACGTTCTGCCACATAACCGAGGAAACCGGCTTGTCGAGACAGCTGGCGCCATATTTGGCGATGGAGGCGACGACGTCGCGTTCGGTGAGAATGCCGACAATACAATCATCCGCATCGACGACAACGACTGCGCCGATATGATTGTCGTGGAGAAATGTTACCGCCTGCTGCACCGTCACCTGAGGCGTCACGGTTACGACATTGCGGCCCTTTTCGTTGAGAATCGCTTTAACTGACATGCACACATCTCCCGTTGCGACAATTCCGGGCTCGCGGGACGTGGTTCTGGCCGTGTCAGTCGCTACGCTCGCATCCAGACGTTCGTGGCGATGCTTTGCGCACAGACGGCCGCAGGAACCTGACCCGATATAGCCTTCGTGCCTCCACACGAAACCGCCCGATACCCGGCCTTTCAGCGGCCGCTTCCCGATCGGATGATCGGCGACCGTGGTGAATGGTGCGTCAGTACTCCAATGAAATCAAGCCTTCGCCTAGCGTCCTTCGGTCTCTTCTGGGCAACAGGCCATCACGATGGTCCTGGTGCTGAAACAATCCATCACTCGCCAAACAGGCCGAATGCGGCCTTAGTCACGCGGATCGAACAGGCGGAACAGCAGGAAACCGAAGAGGAAACCGCCGATATGCGCCTCCCAGGCGACACTTCCCGCCCCTCCCATCGAAAACAGGCCGAGTCCGACGAGGAAGTTGGTCAGGAACCATATTCCGGTGAAGACCAACACGGAACGGTTTGCGAGCGTTTCCGTGAGGGAAAGGCGCCGATTGAGATGGGCGAATTGACGGCTGATGCGTCCGCTCGGCGAGAAGACGAAGCGCGCCGCCGCGCCCATGAAACCGGAGACGACACCGGAAGCGCCGATGACCACCGCCATCTCGCCCCAGTGGAAGACGAGGTGCAGGGCAACGGCCGCCGCTGCCGATAGGCACCAGAAGATGGCCAGCCGCGCAATGCCGATGCGCCGCACGACCGGCGCTCCAAACGCGACCATCCAGAAGATGTTGAAGATCAGGTGCTCCCAACTGCCGTGGAGAAAGGAATAGGTCACGGGTGTCCAGAGCCAGACGAGACCCTGCTCACCAAGCGGAATCGTGTAGCGCGCCGGCAGGAAAGCAAAGTTCAGGATGACTTCCTGATCCAGTGCTTCCGACAAAAGGTAGGTTCTGATCGCGTGGATTGCGATCAGGAACAGCAGAACGAAGCTCAGGCCGCGTGGAAGGTTGAAGGCGGGTTCCCGGCTGCGGGCGGCCGTGCTGTCGCCATCGACCGATGTCGCCGGCTGATCCTGTTCCATCGCTCTCTTCCTGCTCACACACCACCGGCGGTCGTGCCTCGGTCGACCGGACGGATGCCGGCGACGGCGCGCAAAGGGATAAGCAAACAAAAAAAGGCCGTCCAGCAAAAACTGAACGGCCGCCGAGCCCAATTCCAGTGCTCCAGTCGATGTGCCGAAGGCAACCCTTCGTGAAGTGATAGCGACGGAATGCCAGCCGGCAGCCTCGCGGGCAAGCGAAACCGATCATTAACCTTAATTCCGGCGTGGCACGGAAATCGCTCCGTCGTTTCCAGGGACCGAGCGAGAGCGCGCCGCCTGTATCACTCCGGTACAGCCGACCCGCTCAATAAGGAAGTGAACCGCCCATATGCACAGCAGAACAACAATGGAGCTGTTCCAATACTGGAATGCCGCCCGAGGAGATCGCGACCTTCCCCGCCGGGACGAAATCGATCCGTCGCATATCCGTTCGCTGCTGCCGGATCTGTTCATTCTTCAAAGACGGGCAAGCGGCGGCATCAACTTTCGTCTTGCAGGCACCCGGGTCTGCGCGCTGTTCGGTCGTGAGTTGCGCGACCGGCAAATCGCCGACCTCTGGTTGAACTCGGATGCGGACGGGGTCGCCCGTACCGCCGACCAGGTGATGACGCAATTGACGCCCCTGCTGTTATATGCGAGCGGCGCCACGGAAGCCGGTGAAGAGCTCGAGGTCGAACTGCTGCTTGCGCCGCTCGCGTCGTCCGACGGCACGAACGATCGGCTGCTCGGCGCGCTATCCCCCCTGTCCCGCCCGGGATGGCTGCACATGACACCGCTCACTCATCTTGTCGCAACCGGCCTCAGCCTTCCCGATACTTCACGGAATTTTCCGCTCGATCGGCCCCAATCCTCAGGAACAAAAGTCAGCGTTGCAGGATGGCGCGGAGGGGACAATCGGAAGCTGTTGCATCTGCGTATCCTCGAAGGCGGGAAAAGCGGCTGACTTGCGATTGGATCCGGACTTCTGACGAACCTTCTATTAACCGGCGAGACCTATACTTCCGCGTGCAAGCATACGTCGATCGCAGAGTGACCATGTTCTCGTTTCAGCACGCCCAAAACAGCGGCCCGAGGCCACACCAGGAGAACGCCTTTCAGCGCGTTTCCGTAAATCTCACAGGGCGGCTGATGCTTGCCAATCGCGACGAATATGAATGCACCGCGGTCGACATGTCGCCGGGCGACGTCCTTTTTGCGTCTGCCGCCCGCCCGCGCGCCGGTGAGCGCATCATTGCCTATATCGATCATGTCGGCCGACTCGAAGGCACCGTCTCAAGGCTCGCCGAGGATGCGTTCGTCATCCAGTTGAACGCCACCGAGCGCAAACGCGAGAAGCTCGCCGCGCAGCTCACCTGGATCGCCAACAAGCACGAACTCGGACTGCCCGAAGACCGGCGCCACGACCGGCTTGCGCCACGCAAGATCGTGACCGAGCTCACCGTCGACAGCGGCGAGAAGTATACTTGCCGCATCATCGACCTTTCGCTCTCGGGCGCAGCGGTCGATATCGACATTCGCCCCGCCATAGGAACGGCCGTCAGGCTCGGCAATGGCATGAAGGGCAGGATCGTGCGCCATTTCCAGGAGGGCGTCGCGATCGAGTTTTCCGGAATCCAGGCGCGTGAGTCGCTGACCGAGTTCCTCTAAGTCCGGAACGATACGACCCACGCCGACCGCTGAGGCGGCACTGAATTCTGGACGCTCCGTCCTTTTCCCCCTGAACCGTACACCTCGCCTGTCCGAGCGCGCCTCCATCGGCGCTACAGCTCACCCTACGAATTGCACGCCACCTTCCTGTATTGGCGTCAGCCGCGCCGAGCTGGATCGGAAATATTCTTTGGTTAATCGCCGGTTACGACAAGTGCGCCGCCGATTAACTTTATCGCTACCGTTTGGCTCGATTCCCGGTCGGACGACCGAGGCCGTGCGGTGTGATGCGCAGCGCGCGCTCGAACCCTCCCCGTAAAAATCGATATATTTCAAACGGATACGCGACGCCAATATCCATCCGTGACCTTGATTGCTAAATTTTGAATCAAATTTTATTCTTGTTCGACTTAAATTATATTCTAATTTTATTCTTAAGATGCTCTAATTTGTACTTGTTTTTACCTCGTATCTTCGCCGGCGATAAAAATCTCTGTGCCATTGTCGAACCACAACGGGGAGACAAACATGCACAAGACAATCGCCAAGACGATCGCCGCCGTGGCTCTGATAGCAGACTTGCTGGCCGGCCCGGCCCACGCCCTTCCGGCAAACATGACCGTGGGCGGCTCGACGAACCCGCCGGTTGGCCATTACGAGTTCTGCAAGGGCCATTCGTCCGAGTGCTTCGCAACAGCTGATCCTGGCCCGGCGGTACTGACGCGCGAAGGCTGGAAGACAATTCTCGCGGTCAACCACGCGATCAACCAGGCCATCACGCCGATGACCGACATGGAAATCCACGGCGTGGAAGAGAAGTGGTCCTATCCGGACGTCGTTGGCGATTGCGAGGACTATGTCCTCCTGAAGCGCCGCAAGCTGATCGAGAGCGGCTTCTCCCCAGCCGACCTCCTGATCACCGTCGTCCTGCAGCAGAACGGCGACGGCCACGCGGTCCTGACGGTGCGCACCGATCGCGGCGATTTCATCCTCGACAATATGCGCAGCAAGGTCCTGCTGTGGTCGGAGACCGAATACACCTTTCTGAAGCGCCAGTCCTCGGAGAATGCCGGACGCTGGGTGAAGCTGCAGGATGGCCGCGCCGTTGCCGTCGGTACGATCCGCACCGAGTAAGCAGAACCCCCGGCTATCACCATGCGACCCGGGCTTCGGTCAGTCCTTGTCCCCGTCCAGACCAAGCCCTCGGGCCGGTTCCGTTTGTCCCCGGAACCGGTCCTTATTTCTGGGTGCGAGACCCGGCGCCGCGCTTCACCGAAAATTAACCATGCTGAGCGAGCGTCAGGGGGCGCCCCCGCCCTCGACATCAGACTGCAGGGCGGACGAGCGTGCCATCTTAATTCGCCACGCCATCGCAACGGACGGCGCCTCTCGTGAACACGCCCCTGAGTCCCCAGCCGGAACTTGCCCCGCTTCTCTCGCCGCGCTTCGCCTACAAGATCACGGCGATCGTCGGCTTTCTGGCGACGCTCGTATTGGCCATTTCCCTGTCCAGTCAGTGGTTCGGCGAGAATCTGGCGCGCGGCGGACACACTTCCAGTCGCGGTAGCTTCGATATTTTCATCGGAGGGGACCACCTGCGCCTGCCGGCCAACGCCATACGCTTCGAGAGTCAGCGCGCCACTGGGGTCGCCGAGCGTGTCGACCTCTATCTCACCTGGCCGGCGCTTGAGGGCTACAGTGACGAGACCCGTCATGTATTTAACAATGTCGACCAACCGGAAAAGCTGATCTTCATACAGGCCGCCCAAAGCACGATGTCACGCGACATGTCCGGGAGGCTCGAGCCGATCTATCGCCACGTCCTGGAGAGCGACCCGCAACCCGGCCCGGCCGGGCTGACCAGATACGAAGCCAAGCCGAGTTCCAGCTATGGCGGCGAGGTCTTCTTCACTGCCCCTCGACCCGGGCGTCCGCCGTTCGTCCTGCGCTGCCTCCTGCCGGAGAGCCCAGCGGCTTCGACAAGCGCCGATTGCCAGCGAGACTTTCACACGGGCAAAGATCTCACCATTCTCTACCGTTTCTCGGCAAGGTTGCTGCCGGATTGGCAGGCAATCGACGCGTCGATGGAAAGATTCATTCGGGACCGACTCGTGCCGTGAATTTGTCACAGAGTCGTGGTCGACGCACCTGCTCGCCGATGCGGCTAGCGGATGCCATTCCCGAACAAACGACCAGCCCCGGAAACCAATCATTCATCATAAACCGATTGGTAACGCTATCCCGATACTGTCTCGGGAACGGTCGCATCCGGAAACGGTGTCCGGACGACACCCACGACATAAGAATGAAGAGCAGCGCAGTGTCTCGATCCGTTTTTTTTGATCTCGCGAAACGTCCGCTCGGCGGCCTTGCAAAGTGGGCTGGACGAATTGTCCTCGCTGGCGTTATCGCCAGTTTGGCCTTCTCGGCGCCGGCATTTGCCAATTCGAAATATGCCGGCATCGTCGTCGATGCGAAATCCGGCAAAGTGCTTTATGGCGAGGATGCGGACCAGCTGCGCTATCCGGCCTCGCTCACCAAGATGATGACGCTGTATCTCACCTTCGAGGCGCTCGAGGCCGGCCGGATCAGCAAATCCACATCCGTTCCCTTCTCCAAGAAGGCGGCGGCGGAGCCGCCGTCGAAGCTTGGCGTGCGTGCCGGCAAGTCGATCACCGTGGAACAGGCGATCCTTTCGCTCGTCACGCGGTCGGCAAACGACGCGGCGACGGCGCTTGGTGAGCTGCTCGGCGGGTCCGAACAGCGCTTCGCCCGCATGATGACGAACAAGGCGCGTGCCCTCGGCATGACGCGGACGACCTATCGCAATGCCAATGGTCTGCCGAATGGCGAGCAGAAGACGACCGCACGTGATCAGGCGCGGCTCGGTCTCGCCCTGCGGCAGCATTTCCCGCAATATTATGATTACTTCTCGACGCGCAGCTTCCGGTTCGGCAAGCAGACGATCGGCAATCACAACCGCCTTCTCGGCAATGTACGCGGCGTCGACGGCATCAAGACAGGTTATACGCGCGCTTCCGGATTCAACCTGGTGACCTCCGCTCAACTCGATGGCCGCAGCATCGTTGCCGTGGTGATGGGCGGGACGTCCGGCGGTTCCCGCGATGCGCAGATGCGCAAGCTGGTCGCCAAGTATATGCCGGCCGCCTCCCGTCGCGGCAACGGCAACCTGATCGCCGAAGCGCCGGCAACACCGGTCGAGACCGTCGCGGAAACGGCCGCCGCCGAGACCGAGGTCGCTGCAGCCGCACCCATTGCCGCGCCGGCTTCGAACCTGCCGAATACCGGTCCGGTGCCGGATTTCCGTTATAGCGGCGAAAGCGCCGGCAGCGTCGAGATGGCCTATGCAGCCGCCGAACCCGCCTCGGACAACCCGGTTCTCGCCGCCAAGGCAGCGCCGAACACGCTCGAAGCCCAAAGCGCCAAGCTTGCCCGACAGGCCGCCGTCTCCGCCGATGTCGACTCGCAAATCACCAATTCGGTCGCCAAGGCAGAAGCTTCGGCCGGCACGGAGGCCAAGCTGCAGGCGGACGTACAACCGCAGGGCTGGGTCATCCAGATTGGTGCCACGGCCGACAAGGCGCAGGCCATGACCCTCCTCGGCAATGCCAAGGAAAAAGGCGGCAAGGTGCTGCGCGATGCAAAGCCGTTCACGGTGGCTTTCGGCGACGGTTCGGCGCAGGTGTATCGTGCGCGCTTCGGCGGCTTCGACGATCAGAACAAGGCAGTCAACGCCTGCGAGGTCTTGAAGAAGAAGGGATTCGCCTGCTGGGCCAGCCAGCAGTGACAGACACGACTCGGCCGGACGCGTGTTTCCGGCCGTCCTCCTCGGAAATTGTATAGCGTAACGAGGTTTGTCATGGCAGTGAACGAGAATGTCCCCGGCATTGTTGCGATGCCGGGAAAAAAGGGAAAGCCCTCGCGGATCGGCCTGCATCCGCTCCATGAGGCGGCCATGCGCATAGCCGATGCCGGTCTCAACCGCTCCAAAGCCAAGACGCGAGATCTGGTGGCCATGCTGCTGACGCATGGCGCCCGCGCCTGGCGTTCGACCCAGCCGCGGGCGGGAATACATCTGCACGTGACGGCAGCCGGTCGCCGGCATCCCTTGAGAATCCGGATCGATTGAGACTCAGCGCGGCATTTTGATTGCGGGCGAATTCGCTTCTACAGAAGTCCGAGTTCTGCAAGTTCACGCCGCAGTTCGAGCGGCATCTCCCCGCCATCGGAGGAAAGCGAAGCGAGATCGCGCGGCGCCTCCTTTTCCTCCAGATACCGCCAGCCCTGGAAGGCGCGGCGCGGCTGGAGTTCGGTTTCCACCACCTGCGGCCCGAGGATGAGATTGCAGCGGCCGATGCCCTCGCCGTCGGTGAAGGTCTCGATGCCGATCAGCGGCTGGCGCGCCTGGACATAACCCTTGATCACCCAGTAGAGCGATCCGCCGCCCAGAAGGCCCTCGGTGCGTTTCGGAACCATGCGGGTCGTATGAAAGGAATGGGGCTCCTGCCCGGCAGCGACAGCCGCCAAGGCCTTGCGCGAAACCCACTCGCGCAAGTCTTCGACGGATTCTGCGCCGACGCACAGCTTTATGAGATGCAAGGCCATGGCAGTGCTTGAACACCCGTCCGCCGGTCACGGTCAAGCGCAATGAGCGGATTCGTCCACAAAAGGCGCTTCAGCGTCAGCACTCGACGACATTGACCGCAAGACCGCCGGTAGAGGTTTCCTTGTATTTTTCGCTCATGTCGACGCCGGTCTGCCGCATCGTCTCGATGCAGGCATCGAGCGGCACGAAGTGCTTGCCGTCGCCCTTCAGCGCAAGCGACGCGGCCGTAACCGCTTTCACTGCGCCGAGCGCGTTGCGCTCGATACAAGGCACCTGAACGAGGCCGGCGACGGGATCGCAGGTCATGCCGAGATGGTGCTCCAGCGCGATCTCGGCCGCATTCTCGACCTGCTCGGGCGTGCCGCCCATCACTGCTGCGAGACCAGCCGCCGCCATCGCGGAAGCCGAGCCGACCTCGCCTTGACAGCCGACCTCCGCACCGGAGATCGAGGCGTTGTGCTTGATGATGCCGCCGACCGCGGCGGCCGTCAGAAGGTAGTCGCGAATGCCGTCCTGATCGGCATCCTCATGAAAATGCAGATAGTAGCGGATCGTTGCCGGGACGACTCCGGCGGCACCATTGGTCGGCGAGGTAACCACCCGGCCGCCGGCAGCATTCTCTTCATTGACGGCCATGGCATAGACGCTCAGCCAATCGTTGGCGAGCAAGGGATTGGTCTTGTTGGAGCGCCACTCCTCCTGCAATTTGTCATGAATTGCACGGGCCCGGCGGCGAACCTTCAGCCCGCCCGGCATGATCCCGTCCTGGCTGAGGCCGCGATCGATGCAGGCGCTCATCGCCGACCAGATGCGATCGAGACCGGCGTCGAGTTCCTCCCTCGACATCGAACATTCCTCATTGGCCCGTTTCATCTGGGCAATCGTCAGTCCGGAGCGCGCCGCCATGTCGAGCATCTGCTGAGCGGTGGCGAAGGGATAAGGAATCTTGGCGCCGGCAGGCTTGTTCTTTGCCGCCCGCATTGCTTCGAGCTCCGTGTCGGTGACCACGAAACCGCCGCCGATCGAATAATAAATCCGCTTCAACAGCAGCCGGCCATCTCGGTCGAAGGCGGAAAAGGACATGCCGTTGGCGTGACCCGGCAGCGGCACCTTCTTGTCGAAGAGGAGATCTGTCCTCGGCTGGAACGCATAGGAGGGGTGACCGGGAGGCGTGATGCGGCCCGTTCGCTCAACCTCGTCGATGACCGCGTCCATCCGGTCCGGATCGACCAGATCGGGCCGCTCGCCCATCAGCCCCAGGATCACCGCCCTGCCCGTGCCGTGGCCGATGCCCGTATGGGCCAGCGATCCATGCAGGCTGACCTTGATGGCGCCTACTGCGGCGTGCGACGGACGTGGCCATTCGTCCGACAGGATAAGATCGAGAAACCGATTTGCCGCCGACATTGGCCCCATCGTGTGTGAGCTCGAAGGACCGATACCGATCTTGAAAACGTCGAAGACGGAAAGAAACATGAAGTGCCTGCCCAGCGCCTGACAGAGCTCCCGCCTGAGTGGGAACCAAAGCCCTGTCGATGATTAGATCGTAACCGGTCCCGAATCCTTCCGAAGGCGGTCCGATCTTCCTTATATAGGGTGAAAGCCTATGCGATCCTATGCCGATCGGTCAGGTGATCGACCGACATCGGATTCTGTCCGTGCGACATCGCGGGACCCGGCTGCCTCGTCGCAACGAGTCCGGGCAGGCTGCGGCGATCTTGCATTTTCAAACGGCCATGCCAAAAGACGTGCATGACAATCGAAGATTACATTGCACTCTGCATCTTCCTCCTGCTGTGGGGCTGCTTCAATTGGGCGACCGATGGCCGGCGCAATTTCAAGCGAGTCAGCTTGACCCGTTTGATGAACGAAAACAGAGCGCGGTGGATTCGCAACTCGCTCAACCGCGACCTGAAGATGATCGACACCCAGATCATCGCCGGCCTGCAGGCCGGCACCGCCTTCTTTGCCTCGACGACGATTTTCGCGCTCGGCGGTTGCTTTGCGCTGCTCGGCGCGACCGAACAGGTGCAAATGATCTTCAACGACCTGCCGCAGGTTTTTCGCGGTGGACGGGCAGGATTCGAACTAAAGGTCGGCGGACTGACCTGCCTGTTCGGTTATTCCTTCTTCAAGTTCGGCTGGTCCTATCGGCTGTTCAACTACTGCTCCATCCTCATGGGCGGCATTCCGATGACGGCCGACATGTCGCGCGATCGCCAATCCGGCGAACGGGCCGCCGAGCGCGCCATTCGGATGAACATCCTCGCCGCCAAGCATTTCAATGCCGGCCTGAGGGCGATCTTCCTGTCGATCGGCTATCTCGGTTGGTTCATCAGCCCCTATATCTTCATCGTGCTGACGGGCTTCGTGATTTTCGTGCTTACTCGCCGGCAATTCTTCTCCGAAGCACGCGAGGCGCTGATCGCAGAGGCCTGATGGATTGCCCCCTCCTCCGTTGGCTGTTGATCACCAGCATAGAGGCGTTTGCTGCTGGACAAAGCCGCGCATCGGCCTTCATTTCAACATAGTCGCGACGCGACTGCGAAATGCCGAACGCATTCCCCTTCTCCCAACAGGAAGGCGACTACATGCCTGATACGCCTGCGACGACGATCGACGAAACGCCGGCTCCGCAGCCGAGCGTGACGAGGTCCGGTCGAATTGATCTCCTCGACGCGCTGCGCGGCCTCGCGCTGGTCGCCATGGCAATCTATCACTTCACGTGGGATCTCGAGTTCTTCGGCTATGTGGCGGCGGGTACGGCTGGCACGGGCGGTTGGAGGCTGTTTGCGAGGCTGATCGCCAGCAGCTTTCTGTTTCTCGCCGGTTACAGCCTGGTGCTCGGCCACGGTCCGAAATTCCGCGTGCGTCCATTCCTGCGGCGCTTCGCGAAAATCGCCGGAGCGGCAGCGGTCATCAGCATCGCCACCTGGTTCGCCGTTCCCCAGTCTTTCATCTTTTTCGGCATTCTCCACGCGATCGCGGCGGCAAGCCTTGTCGGTCTCCTCTTCCTGCGGCTCCCGACGGCGGTCTCCTTCCTCGCCGCCGCCGCTGCCTTCGCCGCGCCGCTTTACCTGCGCTCGGCCGTCTTCGACACGCCGGCGCTCTGGTGGATCGGGCTCTCCGAGACGATCCCCCGCTCCAATGATTACGTGCCGCTGCTGCCGTGGCTGGCACCGTTTCTCCTCGGCCTCGGCACGGCGAAACTGCTCCACCCGATGCTCTCGACCCGGTGGCGGTCCGCGCAAGGCGACGCGGGGCATCGTAGGCTGTGGATCAAGCCCCTCGCTTTCGGCGGGCGCCACAGTCTGGCCATATACCTCATACACCAGCCGCTGCTTATAGGGATAGTCTATGCTTTCTCTCTCATCGTTCCCGCCCCCGTACCGGACCCGGCGCAGGCCTACCGCCTGAACTGCGAGCAGGCCTGCAACCGCCAAGAACCGAATATCTCGTGCAGCGCCTTTTGCGGCTGCACGCTCGACCGGCTGAAAGAGCAGAACCTGTTCGAGGATCTAAACCTGGGGAAGATCGACATGAGGACTGATGAACGCATTGCGCGCATCGCGACTCAGTGCACAATGGAAGCACAGTCGGGGGACTAGAGCCGTTCATGGCTAAATGGAAACAATTCTGTTGGCTCAAGCGGCACGGAATGTTTGCTCGGCTGGCGCGCGGCGTAGCCCGAGCATACGGCCAAGCCAGCCGAGCAAACAGGCCCCCCGCTTCAGCCAACCCGAAAGGGCCGGGCATCCTTCCGAAAGGATCAGAGGCGTTCGCCTCGGCCGTACATCCGGGTACGACTTTCGTCAATCGCCTCCGCCCTGACGAAACCTGCTCCGGCAGAATGTTTCCAGTTAGCCATGAAAGGCTCTAGGACATGAATGCCTATCGTGCCAAGCCGCTGAATTTCCCGTGGCCTCCGCTCATCTATGGTGCGGCGGCCCTGGCGGCTTTGGGGCTGGGCCGCGTTTTTCCCATCCCCGTCGCCCACGGGCACAGCTGGGTTCCATGGCTAGCGGGATGCGCCTTGATCCTTCTGGCGGTTTCACTTGATCTCTGGGCCGTCAAGACCCTCCTTGATCGCCACACGGCCGTGCTTCCCCACCGTTGCGCAACCTGCCTCGTCACCGGCGGGCCATTCCGCTTCACCCGAAATCCGATTTATCTCGGCTATACCTTCGTGATGGTCGGCCTTGGCCTCATCACCCTCAATCCCTGGTTCTTCGTCATGGGGATCGTTGCCGTCGCCCTGACGACGCTGATCGCCGTCCGCAACGAGGAGCGTCACCTGCTTTCGCGTTTCGGCTTCGAATTCGAACGCTATTGCCGCCACACGACACGGTGGATCTGAACGGCGGACGAAAAAAGGCGGCGCGCGGCCACCTTTCGACGGACAGCGGATTTTTTCGCGTGTTAGGTCCCGACGCCGATCTCGGCGAGGCGCGTCAGGCAGGCCTCCTCGACATTGTCGAGCTCGGCAAGCGTATCCTCGATATCCTTACGCTTCTGCCGCAGGTCCTCGCGCTTCTCCTCGACGCGCTTCATCAGGAGCTGCAATTGGCCCATTTCGCCCGGAGGGTCCTTATAGACCGAGATAATCTCGCGGATTTCCGCAATGGTGAAACCGATGCGCCGGCCGCGCAGGATTTCCTTGATCAGATGTCGATCGGCTGGCCGAAACAGGCGCGTGCGTCCGCGGCGCTCCGGATGGATGAGACCTTCATCCTCGTAGAAGCGAAGCGTTCGGGTGGAGATACCGAATTCCCGCGTCAATTCCGTAATGCTATAATATTTGTTCACGCCCGCCATTCCATCCAATCACAGGTTCACTATCATTGACTTTGACGTAAAAGTCAAACACGGCTCATGTGACGTGGAACCACCAGGTGGCGATGCCGAGAAAGCTGAAAAAGCCGGTGATATCCGTGACCGCCGTCACGAAGACCGCGGAGGAGACGGCCGGATCGGCGCCGGATTTGTCCAGGAGAAGCGGGATCAGGATGCCGGCTAGTGCCGCTGCCATCATGTTGATCAACATGGCCGTTGCGATGATGCCGCCGATATGGACGTTCTGAAACCAAAAGCCTGCCACAAGGCCGATGAAGCTGCCGAAGATCATGCCGTTCAAAAGGCCGACGCCCGCTTCGCGGCGGATGATCCGTGGCGCGTTGTGGATATCGAGACCGCGCGTCGCGAGCGCCCGCACAGTCACGGTCATCGTCTGCGAGCCGGCATTGCCGCCCATGCCGGCGACGATCGGCATGAGAATGGCGAGTGCGACGATCTGCTGGATCGTGGCATCGAAGAGGCCAATGACGGACGCTGAGATGCAGGCGGTCATCGAATTGACGAACAGCCAGGGGACGCGCGAGCGGGAAGCTTCGACGACCGAATCCGACAGTTCCTCGTCGCCGACGCCGCTGAGGCGCAGCAGGTCCTCCTCGGCCTCCTCCTGGATGACGTCGACGACGTCGTCGATCGTCAAAACCCCGACCAGCCGCCCATTGTCGTCCACGACGGCAGCCGACAGGAGGTCGTACTGCTCGAAAAGCTGAGCCGCTTCCTCCTGGTCCATTTCAGCCGGGACCGAGTGACTGGTGTCGCGCATGATCGCATCGATCTTCACCGATCGCTTGGTGCGCAGCACACGGTCCAAATCGACGGTGCCGAGCAGTTTGAAGGTAGGATCGATCACGAAGATCTGCGTGAAGCTGTCGGGGAGATCCTCGTCCTCGCGCATGTAATCGATCGTCTGACCAACCGTCCAAAAGGGCGGCACGGCCACGAACTCGGTCTGCATGCGTCGGCCGGCGGTGCTTTCCGGATAGTCGAGCGAACGGCGCAGGCGAACGCGCTCGGTGAAGGGCAGCTTGGCGAGGATCTCCTCCCGATCCTCCTGATCGAGGTCCTCGAGAATATAGACTGCATCGTCCGAATCCATCTCGCCGATCGCCTCGGCGATCTGCTCATTCGGGAGGTGCTCGACGATATCGAGGCGGATCGCCTCGTCGACCTCGGTCAGCGCCGCAAGGTCGAACTCTTTTCCAAGCAGCGAGACAAGCGCCAGGCGCTGTTCCGCTTGGATTGCCTCGAGCAGATCGCCCAATTCGGACGCGTGCAGCCCGGCGACGTGCTTGCGGAGATAGATCGTGTCGCGGTCGGCAATCGCGGCACCGACATGCATGAGGAAATCCGACCGCACCGAGCCGTCGTCGGCATAGATATCCGAACCTTCGAAGGCAGCGATTTCATCGGAACTGCGGTCGTCGTCGCCTGTATCGCTCATGGACCCGCCCTCCAAAAGAATACGCCGCCCGAACCTGCGCTATAGACAGCCCATTGCCCTGCTAGCGCAAAGCTCTGCCCAGGTCCACACATCCACGCCGGGCCGCGGACCTTTTCTCCAAGCTGTTGCAAATGCACATGAAAAAAGTGAAATGAGTAAGGCCTGCCGGCACCACCCGAGAGCGACAGGACGGTCATTCACACAAGAGAGCATCCTGCATGGCTATTCGACCCATCATCCGGTTTCCAAACGCGGCCCTCGGCAAGAGCGCCGAAACGGTCAGCCGCTTCGATATTGACCTTCGCAGCCTTGTCGACGATCTCACCGCGACGATGCGTGCGGCTCCCGGAATCGGCATCACCGGGCCGCATATCGGCGTCCTGCAACGGGTGACGGTGATCGAACTTGATCGCCAGGCAGGTCCCCGAATCTTCGTCAATCCGCAGATCGTCTGGCACTCTAAAGAGACGACGCGTCACAGCGAGGGCAGCGTCTCGATGCCCGGCGTTACCGAAGAGGTGGAGCGACCGGGCAGCGTTCGCGTCCGTTACCAGACGATTTCGGGCGAGACGGTCGAGGAAGAGGCAAGCGGACTGATGGCGGTCTGCCTTCAGCACGAGATCGACCAGCTCGACGGCATCTTCTGGATCC
The DNA here is from genome assembly GCF_002531555.1 of Sinorhizobium sp. BJ1. Taxonomy (NCBI): domain Bacteria; kingdom Pseudomonadati; phylum Pseudomonadota; class Alphaproteobacteria; order Hyphomicrobiales; family Rhizobiaceae; genus Sinorhizobium; species Sinorhizobium sp. BJ1. Next base: position 34,252 of record NZ_NWTH01000024.1, on the reverse strand, counting down.
GTCGGCTGTCGAGGCTGAAGCGCGAACGGGCGGTGAAGCGGTTCGAAAAGCTGACCTGACATCCTGATCGGCGCGCCAAGGTTGCGCTGCGGCTTCCAGTTCAATAGGGTCGCGCCGCTCCGGAAGCCCGCCGCCCTCTGACGAATTGGGAAGATCAGAGCCGAACTCGGCAGTTCCGGAATGAAACCGAAGGACTTGCGATGAAACTTCTGCACCTCCCCCTCCTCTGCGCCATAGCGCTTACAGGATGCACCGCCACGCCCGACCTCGAGCCGCTTCCCGGAAGCCTCACCTATGGGGAAACGGCCTCGTCCCGAAAGACGCTGGCCGCGCCGGGCACGAAGATACAGAACCGGTTCCTTCATGAGGGCCGAACGGTCTACGAGACCTACGAGGTTCAGCCCGATCACACCTACAAGCTCATTCGCCGCAGCATGGTCGATTCCTTGGGCGACTAACCCTCGTCGGAACATTGCGATGCCGAGCCCGTTCTCCAAGGAAATCTAAGGAGACGATGCCATGGCCAAATATCTCGATGAACGCGGCGATCCGGCAACCGCGACGCATGACTCCGAGAGAGAGAGTTTTTCGGCTGCGGAGGCGAAGCAAGGCCGCAGCGGGACCGCGATTCTGGCGGTACTCCTCGGTGGGCTCATGCTAGCCTTCATCGTTTGGGGCGCGGTCGAAATTTGGGGCGAAAGCATAGACAGCGACCGAACGGCGGAAACGGAGCAGATGCAGCCGGGGCCGTCGCCTGAACAAACCGGCAGCGTCAATCAAGATCAGTCCACGCCAGCTATACCCGCGCCGACGGACCGCGACCCGACCGCGCAAACTGGAACCGGCGGAGAGATGCAGCAGGTTGCGCCCGACGGCACGGAGAAGTGACTCCCAACCGTTGACGTCGTAGCGACATGGCCCCTCGGTCGCGATGATTTCACCCCGAAATCGTCGCGATTTCCGAGCGGTGGCCTATGTCGGAAAGCGCAGATCGCCCTTCACTCTTCCTCGATATCCGCCGTCGAGCACTCGTAGAGTGTCTCGCCCGTTTCAGGCTCGACACCGGCAAGGCTGACCTCATAACCCCACAGATGGCGAACATGTCGGAGTGTGGCGTCGCGGCTCGCCTCCTCGAGAAGAATGCCATTCTTGACATTGTGCTGCAGCCGCAAGTGGCGATCACCCAAGAGGTCGACATCCATGACCTGAATGTCGGGCTGATTCGCGCCAATGTCATAGCTGCGTGCAAGGGCGGCGCGAATGGCCTCGTAACCGCGCTCGTTGTGGATCGAGGCGACCTCGCAATACTTTTCGTCCGCCTCATCCGACAACAGGAAAAGCCTGAATTTGCGTATCAGTGTCGGGCTCAAATACTGCAGGATGAAGGACTCGTCGCGGTGGTTCGCCCAGGCGTCCAGCAGCGTCTCGCGCCAGTTGCCGCTGCCGGCGATCTCGGGAAACCAGTCCCGGTCCTCGGCCGTGGGATCGACGCAGATTCGCTCGATGTCCTGCATCATGGCGAAACCGAGCGCATAAGGGTTGATTCCAGGAAAGCGCGGATCGTCGAAAGACGGTTGGAAGACGACATTGGTGTGGCTCTGGAGAATTTCCAGCATCGCGCCTTCGGTTATCCTCCCCTGTTCAAAGAAATTGTTCATGATCGTGTAGTGAACGAAGGTCGCGCATCCCTCGTTCATCACCTTGGTCTGCCGCTGTGGGTAGAAGTACTGGGCGATGACACGGACGATCCGCAGGATTTCCCGCTGCCAGGGCTCGAGGATGAGGCTGGTCTTCTCCAGGAAATAGAGAAGATTCTCGTCGGGCAGGTTGAGCGCCTTCTTGCGCTCCGACACGTCGCGTTCGAGGGCGTCCGGATCGCTGCTCTCGCTCGTCGTCGGAAGGGTCCGCCAAAGATCGCTATAGGTCTGCTCCTCGTATTCCAGTCTTTCCCGCATCCGCTCCCGCTCCTTTTCCGACGACAGCCTCGGAGGCCGCCGATAGCGGAAGACGCCTTGATCCATGAGGGCGTGGGCGGAATCGAGAATGGCCTCGACGGCCGTGGTCCCGTAGCGCTCTTCGCATTTGGTAATGTATTTCTTGGCGAACTCCATGTAGCTCAGAATAGCGCTGGCATCGGTCCATTGCCGGAACAGGTAATTGTTCTTGAAGAAATGATTGTGGCCAAAGGCCGCGTGCGCCGTCACCAGGGCCTGCATGGCCATGGTGTTTTCTTCCATCAGATAGGTGATGCAGGGATTGGAGTTGATGACCAACTCGTAGGCGAGCCCGCGTCTGCCTCTGCGATAAAGATTGTCCTCGAAAACGAAGCGCTTCCCGAAGGACCAGTGCTGGTACATCAGCGGCATGCCGACGGAGGAATAGGCGTCGAGCATCTGCTCGGAAGAGATGATCTCGAGCTGGTTGGGATAGACGTCGAGGCCAAGGTCCTCGAGCGCCACGGTCTCGATCGCATCATAGGTGCGCGCGAGCGTCTCGAAATTCCAGTCGGAACCCTGAAACAGGAGGTTTGAAGCCGCACCCTTTTTTGGCATCCCGGTCGCCTCTCACTTACGCACTTGCACTGCCGGCTGCTTGCCGAAGAGTTTCCGGAAGACGGGATAGATGTCGGCCGGCTTGGCGATGCGGGTCATCTGGAAATTCGGCCACTCGCCATCGACCGTTCGATAGGCACGCCAGAGCGAGGTTCCATTGTCGGTGGTGCCGAAAATTTCCGTCTCGCGCTCGTCGATGATCTCGACATAGGCGTAATACTGGCAGAGCCGCATCAATTCATCGTGCAGGAGCGACGCGCAACGTTCCGAGTCGCCGGAAATGTTCTCGCCATCCGAGGCTTGCGCCGCATAGATATTCCATTCGCGGGCCGGATAACGCTCCCGAATGACGCGGAGCATCTCCTCTAGCGCCGTCGAGACGATCGTGCCGCCGCTCTGCTTGCTGTAGAAGAAGGTGTTCTCGTCCACTTCGCCGGCCTCGTCCGTGTGGCGAATGAAGACGATGTCAATCCTATCGTAACGCCGCTTCAGAAAGAGGTGCAGCAGTACGAAGAAGCGCTTCGCGAGGTCCTTCTCGCGTTCGCCCATGGAAGCGGACACATCCATCAGGCAGAACATCACGGCGCTGGCATTCGGCAGCGGCTGCGGCTCGAACCGATTGAAGCGGATGTCGACCGGATCGACATAGGGAATGCGCCGGCGCCGCCGCTCCAGCTTTTCCAGCTTCTCACGCAGTTCCTCGAGGTGCTGCTGGTGCTTCGCGCCGGACTTCGGCTCTGCCTGCAGCTTGGCGATCTCCTCGGCGATCGCTTCCACTTCCCGTCGCCCCGGTCGGTGTAGGGCGATGCGGCGGCCAAAGCTGTTGCGCATCGTGCGGCCGACGTTGATATTTGTGGGCGAGCCCGTCGCGGCAAAGCCGGCGCGGCGCCGTTTGAAGGCGACGGACTCCTTCAGGTTGAGCTTGACCATATCGGGAAGTTCCAGGTCCTCGAAGAAGAGATCGAGGACCTCCTCGCGCGAAAGGACGAATTGAAATTCGTCCTCGCTCCGTCCGGTGCCGGCACCCGCGCCCGTGGCACCCCCGCCGGAAGCCCGCTTCGGAAGACGATCCCCCGCCGCGAACTCGCGATTGCCGGGCAGGACATATTGCCGTTCGCCGGAGTCACTGGCCGGCTGGAACGTCGGCTCGCCGACGCCGCGGGCGGGCATCGTCACATTGTGTTCAGCGTCGACGTCGGCGATCTTTCCCGACTTGACCTGTTCCTTGATGGCCCGCTTCAGTTCCTCGCGCGCGCGCTTCAGGAAGCGCTGCCTGTTACCGAGACTCTTGTCCTTCGGGTTAAGGCGGCGGTCGATAAAGTTCGGCATGTGCTGCCCCCTGTTAACCGCACGCTTACCCTGCCTTGTTCACGCGCATGTACCAGTCGACCAGTCGACGTACCTGGCGCTCGGTGTAGCCGCGCTCCTTCATGCGCTGGACGAATTCCGCATGTTGCTTCTCGGTCGCGCTGTCCTTCTTGGAACCGAAGCTGATAACCGGCAACAGGTCCTCGACCTGACCGAACATGCGTTTCTCGATGACTTCCCGCAGCTTCTCGTAGCTCGTCCAGGACGGGTTACGGCCGTGGTTCTTGGCACGGGCCCGTAAGGTGAACTTGACGACCTCGTTGCGGAAGTCCTTCGGGTTGGCAATGCCCGCCGGCTTCTCTATCTGCGACAGCTCGCTGTCGAGGATCTTGCGGTTGAGGATCTGCCCCGTGTCGGGGTCCTTGAAGTCCTGGTCCTCAAGCCATGCATCGGCATAGGCGATGTAGCGGTCGAAGAGGTTCTGGCCGTATTCGCTGTAGGATTCCAGATAGGCCTTCTGGATCTCATGGCCGATGAATTCGGCATAGCGGCTGGCGAGTTCCGACTTGATGAAGTCGAGATAGGCCGCTTCCGTTTCTTTCGCGAACTGCTCCCGTTTGATGGCCTGTTCCATGATGTACATCAGGTGAACGGGGTCGGCGGCGACCTCCTTCGTATCGTAGTTGAAGGTTTCCGACAGAACCTTGAAGGCGAAACGCGTGCTGACGCCCGTCATGGCTTCGTCAACGCCGGCGGCATCACGATATTCCTGAACCGAGCGGGCCTTGGGATCTACGTCCTTGAGGTTCTCGCCGTCATAGACGCGCATCTTCGTGTAAAGCGACGAGTTCTCGTGCGGAACGAGGCGGGTGGAGACCGTAAAGCGGCTCAGGATCTCCAGCACCTCCGGTGCGCAGGGATTGCTGAAAAGTTCGCTCTCGCGGAGAAGCTTCTCGTAGATCATCTTCTCCTCGGTGACGCGCAGGCAATAGGGAACCTTGACCACGAGGATGCGGTCGAGGAACGCCTCGTTGTTGCGGTTGTTCTTGAACTGCAGCCATTCGGATTCGTTCGAGTGCGCCAGGATCGTGCCCTGATACGGGAAGGCACCGAAGTTTTCCGTACCGTTGTAGCTGCCCTCCTGGGTCGCCGTCAGAAGCGGGTGCAGGACCTTGATCGGAGCCTTGAACATCTCCACGAATTCGAGCAGCCCCTGCGTGGTGCGGTTCAGGCCGCCGCTATAGGAATAGGCATCCGGGTCCGCCTGGCTGTAATTCTCCAGTTGGCGGATGTCGACCTTGCCGACCAGCGAGGACACGTCCTGATTGTTTTCGTCTCCGGGTTCCGTCTTGGCAATGGCGATCTGACGCAGGCGCGACGGCGTCAGCTTGACGACGCTGAATTTCGATATGTCGCCGCCGACCTCGTCGAGCCGCTTTGCGGCCCAGGGCGAAATCAGGCCGGTAAGCCTTCGCCTTGCAATACCGTACTTGTCCTCCAGGAGGTCGGCCATGCGCTCGGGATGAAATAGGCCCAGCGGAGACTCGAAGACCGGGCTGATCTTGCCGTCGACCATCAGCGTATAGATCGGCCGCTGCTCCATGAGCTTCTTCAGCCGCTCCGCAAGCGACGACTTACCGCCGCCGACCGGACCCAGGAGGTAGAGAATCTGCTTGCGCTCTTCGAGGCCCTGGGCGGCGTAGCGGAAGTAGCCCACGATTCGCTCGATCGTGTCTTCCATGCCGAAGAAATCGGAGAAGGCCGGATAGATCTTGATGGTTCGGTTTGAGAATATTCGGCCGAGGCGCTCGTCAGCGCTGGTATCGATGAGGATCGGTTCCCCGATGGCATCCACCATCCGCTCCTGCGCGGTGGCGTACATAGTCTTGTCGTCGCGACATGCGAGGAGATATTCCTGTAGACTTATCTCTTCTTGCGCTGCACTCGAATAAATCTCCGAAAAGAGGTCGAAGACGTCAGATTCACTCCTTTGCATCGTGCTCTCCCGCGGCAAGCCGCTTGGTTGAACCGGGATCGCTGCCATTCGGCTATTGCTTCAAGTGAACGGTTTCCTGACTTCAAAGTTCCTTTTTAACCGGCACTGAAAACGGATGCCGAAGCAGCAGCTCACGACGACTATCCGCATATCAGTTCGGGACCGATCGATCGGCGCCTCATCAGATGCTTGAGAACGCCATTGCGCAAGACTCGTCGCTCTGTCACCCCATCATGCCGGCGCTTCTCGCGAATCCGTCATGACAATAAGAGCATAACCAAAACCCGGCCATTCGCCGACTTTTTTTTTAGGATTTCACGAATTTAGCGGTAAACAATGTTGTGTAGAGACGGTGACATCGTGAGTAGCCTAGTCGGGCACTCTCTAACAATTCCGGGAAAGAAACGACGCCCGTATGTAGGAGAGCGAGCTGCGGCAACCTGGCGGCCGAGCTCATCAGATGTCCACGCGTCGACGTCTGGCAAATAAAAACCCCGTCCAACCAGAAGGTTACGGGGCCTTTTTAATCTTTGATGGTGCGGTCGAGAAGACTCGAACTTCCACGGGTTGCCCCACAGCGACCTCAACGCTGCGCGTCTACCAATTCCGCCACGACCGCATCGTGGTAGGTGCCGATTGCGTCGGCGGGGCTGCATGTAGCAAAAGGATTCGGGGTGCACAAGGGTATGACGACAGAAATTTGACGCGAAATGGAACTATTTCCACGGCCTCTCCGCGAAGCTCTGGAAACGCTGGACTCTTGCTGCGCGCGGCCCCATGTACAGGCCGGAAAAATCGTCAATGCAGGCTTCCTATGCAGCGTGAGACTCTCAGCCAAACCATGTTTGCGCCGCCGGAATCGCCGCCGGTGCGCTGGCGCATCGCCCCTGCCCCCGTCGATTATCCAGAGGCGGTCGAGACGATGGAGCGGGAGGCGGCCTCCATTGCGGACGGCACCGCCGACGAATTGGTCTGGCTGGTCGAGCATCCACCCCTCTACACGGCCGGGACGAGTGCGAATGAAACCGACCTGGTGATGCCCGGACGCTTTCCCGTGTTTGCGACTGGTCGCGGCGGCGAGTACACCTATCACGGCCCGGGACAGCGAGTCGTTTATGTGATGCTCGACCTGAAGCGCCGCCGCCAGGACGTTCGCGGTTTCGTCGCGACGCTTGAAAGCGTCGTCATTGCAACACTCGGTTCGATGAACATCAAGGGCGAGCGCCGGGAGGACCGCGTTGGCGTCTGGGTGCGCCGTCCGGAAAAGCCGCCGCTCATCGACGGATCAATGGCCGAAGACAAGATCGCCGCTATCGGCATCCGGCTGCGCAGATGGGTCAGCTTCCATGGTTTCTCGCTGAACGTCGATCCGGATCTCGATCATTTCGGCGGCATCGTGCCCTGCGGCATTCGGGACTATGGCGTGACCAGCCTTGTCGACCTGGGCCTGCCGGTGATGATGTCCGACGTGGATATCCGGATCAGGGAAGCGTTCGAGACGGTTTTCGGTCCGACACGCACCGACAACGGGTGGGAATAAGCGGAACCGGCTTAGTCGGCATCTCGCTTTTCTCTCTCGCGCCAGATGATGAACAGCCCGGAGCCGACAATGACCGCGATGCCGAGCCATCTGGAGGGCGTCGGAAAATCGCCGAACACAAGATAGCCGAGGGCCGTGGCGGAAACGATCTCGAAATAGTGGAAGGGCGCCAGTAGCGACAGCGGCGCAAGGCGGAAGGCCTTCACGACGAGGAGATGGCCGTAGCCCGAAATCGCGCCCAGGGCGATCACGAGTATCCAGCCCAGAATCGATTGCGGCAGCGAAGGCTCGAAATCGACCGCGCCGAATCCGTTGCCGATTGCGATGACGACCACCATGAAGAGCGTGCCGCCAATTCCGGCAACAGTCTGCATGGCGAGCGGCGAATCGGCGCTGCCGACGGCGCGATTGAGGAAAAGATAGCAGGCGAACAGGAAGGCGCAGGCCATCGGCAGCAGTGCCGTCAAACCGAAGACCGCGAAGCTCGGCTGGATGACGATCATCGCGCCGCCGAATCCAACGGCAATAGCAGTCCACCGGCGCCAGCCGACTTTCTCTCGCAAGATCAATGCCGACAGGCAGGTCAGGATGAAGGGCTCGACGAAATAGATCGCGAATGCGTCGGCAAGCGGCATGTATTTCACGGAAACGAAGAACAACAGGGCGGCCCCAGCAAGCAGCACGCCCCGCAGCAGGTTCGGCCATAGCCGCTTCGGATAGATCGCCTGCAATCCGCCGGCCGTCAGCAGCAGCGGAACGATCGAGACGAGCTGAAAGAAGAAGCGGTAGAAGGTCACCTGCCCAGGCGACATGCCCTCGTGGACCGCCATGTATTTCGCAATGGCATCCATGCAGGGCAGGATGATCATGGCAAACAGCATGATCGTCACACCCTGCATCACTGCGCTGCGCGGGGCAGTGGCCGCTCGTGCGTATCCGTTCACGGGCAATTCCATTTCCAATGCTGAACTTCGACCCTGAACCTAGCCCGTTTCACCGCGGTTTCAACGCCGAGCTGAGCACAATGGCGAACGAAGGGAGCGAGCCGCATTTGGCTGTGTTTATGACGCTTCGGAGTGCTCCGCCTGAGAAGAAATGCCTATAAGCTCGGTTCACCTTTGCTCCGCAAGGCACTCCGACACCGTGCGGGCCGTCGAAAATGTAGGTGAAGAGGAGAGCGAGCCATGCGCTTATCCACCGAAACCGTGATCGCGCGCCTGCGCCAAACAGGAGATGGCGACACGCTGGGCGGCCGTATCTGGAGAGCGCGCGACGCGGCAAAGCTTTCGATCAAGGAACTGGCAAGCAGTGTCGGCGTGCGCAGCGAGACCATATCCGCCTGGGAACGCGACCGCGCCGAGCCTCGCACAAACCGCCTCTTCATGCTCGCCAGCGTGCTTGGTGTCACGCCAGCCTGGCTGCTTGCCGGAATCGGCCGCGCCCCCGACGACAGGCCGTTCCATTCGCATGCCTCACTTCGCGAGCAACTCGAGCTCGTCAAAAGGCTCCACGAACAAACCGGGGAAGCGATCGCTGCACTTGAGAGCGAGATGGAGCGGATCGAGGAAAATATCCGATAAGTCATGCATTTTCAGCTTACGCGCGTCGCCTGTCGTTGTATTGACGATTGCAGTGCGATTGCCGAACAGTTGCGATTTTCGAGGGAGAAGAAAAATGGACGTACGTGCCGCCTGATGCATTCCGGCGAAAGCATCCGCTCGGTCGTTGTCTACTGAGGTCGCAACGAAAGTATCGAGGCGTCGGAGCGGTTTCCGGCGCTTTTCCGTTTTGTTCAGAAGTTGATTGCCGATGATCTATGTCGATGCCGATGCCTGCCCGGTGAAGGCGGAAATCCTCAAGGTGGCCGAGCGCCGCGGCTTCGAAGTCACCTTCGTTGCCAATTCGGGCCTACGGCCCTCGCGTGACCCGATGGTGCACAATGTCATCGTATCGGCGGGCTTCGACGCTGCGGACAATTGGATCGCCGAGCACGCGGGTGAAGGCGATATCGTCGTCACCGCCGACGTGCCGCTTGCCGGGCGCTGCGTCGCCGCGGGCGCGCTCGTCACCGGCCCCACCGGCCGCGTCTTCGACAAGGCGAATATCGGGCTGGCTTCTGCGATGCGCGACCTCGGGGCGCATTTGCGGGAGACGGGCGAAAGCAAGGGCTACAACGCCTCCTTTACGGCGCGGGACCGCTCCGCTTTTCTCGAAACGCTTGACCGGCTCTGCCGTCAGGTCAAAAGGTAACGCGCGGAACGGCGGCCGATAAGCGTGAGCGGCGAATGAAATCAAAGACGCGCCTGAGACATTGGCCATTCTACCTGGCGCTTGCCGGTGCCCTTCTCAGTGCGCCGGTGGGGCATGCATTGTTTCGCGATCAGGCGATCGAGGTCGCCGCCATCGTCTTCTTCTGCATTTATCTGACGATAACGGCCTTCCGGCTGCCCAAGCTCACCGGAGGATATCTCGAGGCAAATGCGCGCGACACCGGCGAGCCGGAACCGATCATCTTTCTTGTGACGCTTTCGGCTGCAGCAATCTCGCTGGCAGCGCTGTTCGTCGCGCTCAATCGCACCGGCGACGGCGGCGCGGTTGAACTGATCCTTGCCTTCGCCTCGGTCACACTTGGATGGGCAACCGTTCATACTATGGCGGCGCTCCACTATGCGCATCTTTACTGGCTCGCAAACCGTCGCGCCGACGGCAGCGATCCCGCTTCGCGGGGACTTGCCTTTCCGCAGACGGACGCGCCCGGCGGCTACGACTTCCTCTATTTCGCCTTCGTGATCGGCATGACCGCGCAGACCTCCGACGTCGCCATCACCACGACGGCGATGCGACGCATCAACCTGATGCATGCGGTCGTTTCGTTCTTCTTCAACACGGTGCTTGTTGCAGCTGCGGTCAACGCCGCGGTCCAGCTTGCCGGCGGCACTCCGTAATTTCCAGGGAGCATTCGATGAAAATCATCTCGCAGAACACCGCCTTCGGCGGCATGCAGGGCGTCTTCGCCCACGACTCAATTGCCTGCAAGGGCGAAATGACCTTCGCCGTCTATGTGCCGCCGCAGGCGACCCACGAACCGCGCCCGGTGCTCTGGTATCTCTCCGGCCTCACCTGCACCCACGCCAATGTCATGGAAAAGGGCGAGTATCGCCGCATGGCTTCGGAGCTCGGGCTGATCGTCGTCTGCCCGGACACGAGCCCGCGCGGGCCGGACGTGGCGGACGAGCTCACCAACTGGCAAATGGGCAAGGGCGCCGGCTTCTACCTCGATGCCACGGAAGAGCCCTGGGCCGAGCACTATCGGATGTACAGCTACATCACCGAAGAACTGCCGGCCCTTATCCGCGAGCATTTCCGCGTCGACATGGACCGGCAGGGTATCTTCGGCCATTCGATGGGCGGCCATGGCGCGATGACCATCGCGCTCAAGAACCCCGAGCGCTTCAAGAGCTGCTCGGCCTTTGCCCCGATCGTCGCGCCGTCGAGTGCCGACTGGTCCGTCGGCGCCTTCGAGAAATATCTCGGCGCTGATAAAGCCGCCTGGCGGCAGTACGACGCCTGCGCGCTCGTCGAGGACGAGGCGCGCTTCCCGGAATTCCTGATCGATCAGGGCAAGGCGGATGGCTTCCTCGACAACGGTCTCAGACCGTGGCTCTTCGAAGAGGCGGTAAAGGGCACCGGGATCGGCCTCACGCTTCGCATGCACGAGCGCTACGACCATTCCTATTATTTCATCTCGACCTTCATGGATGATCACCTGAGATGGCACGCCGAGAGGCTCGGCTGAGGCGCACGTCGCTGGCCGAAGGTCGGCCCGTCAGGATGCCGGCTGGAATCGCGGTTGGCCGCCAGACTCGATCACGCGGACGCTCGAATCCGCCCGGCCGTGATGGCCTTCGGTGTCGATCACGAGATGCCAGTGCGCGGTCTCCGGGATCGTCATGCGTAGCGGCGACTTCCGCGCCACACCGCCAAGGAATTGATGCTTCAGGGTTTCCCTGTAGCGCGCGAAATTGACATCGGTCATCAGGCGAACATTGGCGACGGCCGACAGGGTGATCTCGATCCGCGTGCCGGCCCTCTGGGCGTTCAGATCGTAATGCGTGTAGTTCAATGCTTGCTTCGCCATCGCCGTCGACCGGACCTTATAAGACACCGCTCACGACAGTAGCGGCGGGCCCTTAACGAATGGTGTTGTGGTTCATACAGGCGGTGCTACGGCCTCCTCTGCGCCGTCGTTCTTTTGATCCCACGGCCTTCGCCGGACTGGCCCTGATGGCCGCAATGGTCTAAAGCCACCTCTTGAAAAACTGGAAGCGGGTCGCGGCAGATGGCAGGCATAGAACACAGGCAGGTGGACGGTGACGAAGCGGGCATGCGCCTCGACCGCTGGTTCAAGGTGCATTATCCCGGCTTGGGCTTCGGCCCGCTGCAGAAGCTGTTGCGCTCCGGCCAGATCCGCGTCGATGGCGCACGGGTGAAATCCGATACGCGTATCCAACCCGGTCAGACGATCCGCGTGCCGCCGCTTGGCGTCGACGCTAAGGAGACCAAGTCGGGCCCGATCGGCGGACGGGACTTGCGCCATTCCTCCGATGGAGACCTTCTGTCGCGCATGGTGCTGCACGAGGATGCCAAGGTCATCGTCCTCAACAAGCCGGCGGGCCTCGCCGTGCAGGGTGGCTCGGGCGTCAACCGGCACATCGACAAGATGCTCGAAGCATGGACGAGCCAGAAGGGCGAAAAGCCACGCCTCGTCCATCGGCTGGACCGTGATACGTCCGGCGTACTCGTTATCGCCCGGACGCGCGGCGCGGCACAGCAATTGACCGCCGCCTTTCGAGAACGCGACACGAGGAAAATCTATTGGTCGCTGGTCAAGGGCGTCCCGCGCAAGCGCGAGGACCGTGTCTCCACCTGGCTCGTCAAGGAGCAGACGCCGGACGGCGACCGGATGCGGATCGCCAAGCACGGCGACGACGGGGCCGACCACGCGATTTCCTATTATCGGATCATCGAGCAGGCAGGCCAGAACCTCGCCTGGCTGGAAATGGAACCTTATACCGGCCGCACCCACCAGCTCCGCGTCCACGCCGCCCATATCGGCCATCCGATTATCGGCGACCCGAAATATTTCGATGCGGATGTCAACTGGACCTTTCCCGGCGGCATGCAGAACCGGCTGCACCTGCACGCCCGCTCCATCGATATTCCGCATCCGAATGGCGGCCGCCTCAAGATTACCGCACCCCTGCCGCCGCATATGGTGCAGAGCTGGAATCTGCTCGGCCTCGACGAGAACGCCGCCGGCGAGGACGATTGATGAAACTGGTGCTCTTCGATTGTGACGGAACGCTGGTCGACAGTGCCGGTCTCATCCATGAGGTGATGAGCCGCACCTTCGAGGCTTTCGATCTCCCCCGGCCGGAGGCGCTGGCGACGAGGGCGATCATCGGGCTGACGCTCGACATCGCCATCGCCCGGTTGCTCGGCCAGCTTCACGTCGACCCGCGCGCCACCGCGATGACGACACATTACAAGGCCATCTTTGGCTCGGTGCGCAGCGAACAGGTCTTTCAGGAGGCGCTGTTTCCGGGCATTGCCGAGATGGTGCAGGCCCTGGCCGCCCGGGACGAACTGTTGATCGGGGCGGTAACCGGGAAGTCGAGGCAGGGCCTCCGCCACATCGCCGCGACGCACGGCTTCGACAAGCTGTTCTTCGTGTCGCGGACCGCAGACGATTGCCCCTCGAAGCCGAATCCGGCGATGGTGATGGAGTGCTGCATCGAGGCGGGCGTCGATCCGAAAGACACGATTGTCATCGGCGACGCGATCTACGATATGCAGATGGCGAAGGCAGCCGGGGCCGGCGCCCTCGGCGTTTCCTGGGGTTATGCCAGCGTTCCGGAACTGATCGAGGCCGGCGCCGACCACATCGCCCGAGTGCCGGCAGACATCATCGAATGGATGGGATTGAACCATGCCTGATATTCGCGACGACTTGAGCGGTGCACTTAGCCACGAAGATCCGGTGCGCCGCGCCCAGATCCAGATGCAGAAGCCGCTGGCAAAGCGCTTCTACAAGGGTGTCGGCGTTGCCCAGGCCGAGGGCGACGGGTACGCGGTGCTACTCGACGGACGGTCGGTTCGCACGCCCGCAAGGCGGCCGTTCACCGTGCCGACGCTCAAGCTCGCCGAGCTGTTGGCCGCCGAGTGGGACGTACAGGCCGATATCATCGACCCTTCGGCCATGCCGCTGACCCGCATCGTCAACACGGCCATCGACGGTGTCGCTCTCGACCAGCGCGCGGTTTTTGACGACATCTTAAAGTTCGCCGGCACCGACCTTCTCTGCTATCGCGCCGACAGCCCGGCCGGGCTGGTGGAACGGCAGAACGCCATCTGGAATCCCATCCTCGATTGGGCCGCCCAATCGCTTGGCGCCCGCTTCATCCTTGCCGAGGGGGTCATTCACCAGGAACAGCCGCGCGAGGCGATTTCCGCCTATGCGGAGGGCTTGCGCGCCTTTGCAACACCGCTCGGCCTCGCCTGCCTGCACACGATCACCACCTTGACCGGATCGGCACTGCTTGCGCTCGCCTTTGCCATGGGCCGACTCTCGACGGAAGAAGCCTGGGCGGCCGCCCATGTCGACGAGGACTGGCAAATCGAACATTGGGGCACCGATGAGGAGGCCTTCCGACGGCGCGAGAACCGCTGGCAGGAAATGCGTGCGGCCAGCGCGGTACTCGACTCGCTGCGGTAGCGTCGAAAAAGGCGCCTGCCGTTGCGGCAGGCGCCTTACTATCGGTTAGGCAGAGCTTGGGTCAGGCCGCAAGCTTGAGGCCGGCGATACCGGCGATGATCAGGCCGATGCAGCCGAGGCGCACAGCCGTCAGCGGCTCGGCGAAGAGGATGATGCCAAGCACGACGGTGCCGATCGTGCCGATGCCGGTCCAGATGGCATAGGCCGTGCCGAGAGGCAGTGAACGAACGGCAATTCCAAGCAAGCCAATGCTCAGGATCATCGAGCCGACCGTGAGCACGGTCGGCGTCAGCCGCGTAAATCCGTCGGTGTATTTGAGGCCGATTGCCCAGCCAATTTCGAGAATTCCGGCCAGAAGCAGAATGAACCAGGCCATTTCAGGCTCCTTCATCTGGAGCGAGGCCGTCCCCGCGGATGTTCGGGTCGATCAGGATCGAGCCCGTGCAGCCATCTGCATTACGGTCTGTGCCATAAGGCGGCGTGGGCAGCAAGTGGCTGGTCGGCAAAGCTGCCCTGCGCCCCCCGGCACGGCTCGTCACGAATTCCGCTCGCGCCGGAGTTTGGCCCACCACTCGAGCCGCTTGCGGATGTCCCGCTCGAAGCCGCGCTCCGGAGGGTCGTAGAAGGTTTTCCGGCCCATCTTCTCCGGAAAGTAGTCCTGGCCGGAAAAGGCATCCGGTTCGTCGTGGTCGTAGCGATATCCCTCACTGTAGCCCTCGCCCTTCATGAGCTTGGTCGGGGCGTTGAGAATATGCTTCGGCGGCAGCAGCGAGCCGTTTTCCTTGGCAGCGCGCATTGCCCCTTTATAGGCGGTATAGAGGGCGTTCGATTTTGGCGCTGTGGCGAGATAGACGCAGGCTTGCGCCAACGCCAGTTCCCCTTCCGGCGAACCGAGATAGTCATAGGCGTCCTTGGCGGCGTTGCAGATCACCAGCGCCTGCGGATCGGCAAGGCCGATATCCTCGACGGCCATGCGCACCAGCCGCCTGCCGAGATACAAGGGATCCTCGCCGGCATCGAGCATGCGGCAAAGATAGTAGAGCGCCGCATCCGGATCGGATCCGCGAACCGACTTGTGAAGCGCCGAAATCAGATTGTAGTGGCCGTCCTGGCTCTTGTCGTAGACCGGCGCACGGCGCTGGACGATTTCGCGCAGCGCTTCAGTGTCGAAAATCTCGTCCTTGCGCGCCGCCCGCCAGACCTCTTCGGCGAGCGTCAGCACCGCCCGGCCGTCGCCATCCGCCATGCGGATCAGGCTGGCACGGGCGTCCACGTCGAGCGGCAACGGCTTGCCCTCGGTCTGTTCGGCGCGCTTCAGGAGCTCTTCAAGGCTCTCCTCGTCATGCGGCTTGAATGTCAACACTCGCGCCCGCGAAAGGAGCGCCGCATTGAGCTCGAAAGACGGATTCTCGGTGGTGGCGCCGACCAGGATGACCGTCCCGTCTTCCATGACCGGCAGGAAACTGTCCTGCTGGGCGCGGTTGAAACGGTGAATCTCGTCGACGAAGAGCAATGTCTGCCGACCCGACATGCGCCGGGCACGGGCGGATTCGAAAACCTTCTTGAGGTCGGCGACGCCGGAAAAGATCGCCGAGATCTGTTCGAAGGCGAGACCGGCCTCCCCGGAAAGCAGCCGGGCGACGGTCGTCTTGCCGGTGCCCGGCGGCCCCCAGAAGATCATCGAGCCGAGCGAGCCCGCGGCGATCATCCGCGTCAGGGCGCCATCCGCACCGGTCAGGTGTTCCTGCCCAGTCACTTCGGCGAGCGTCCGCGGCCGCAGCCGATCGGCAAGCGGCCTGGCCGAGGCCATTTCCGGTGGTTCACTGGTGGAAAACAGGTCGCTCATCGAAAGAACTGTCGGATAAGCTGGCCGTCGCGCTCGATCTCGACGCGCCAGAACGAGGCATCTTCAGCGACTGCGCTTTCCAGCGTTTTCGAGTTGTCGATCGGCGTTCCATTGACAGAGCGTACGATATCTTTCGGTTCAAGGCCAATGCGCGCCGCCGGCGAGCCGCGATTGACCTCGGTGACGACGACGCCCTGCAGCGATGTCGGCATACGCAGCTCATCTGCGAGGCGCGGCGAAAGATTGGCGACGACAGCGCCGGCAAAGGGATTCCTTCCTTCGATCAGTCGCTCGTCACGCGGTGCGGTTTCCGGCGCCTGCTCAAGCTTCAGGATGATGTCGCGTGCCTCACCGTGTTCGGTAACGGTCACTCGCGCTTCATGACCGATGCCAACGGTCGTCAAACGGTAGCCGAGGGCATCCGGGTGCTCCACAGATATCCCGTTGACGGCCGTGACCACCTGCCCGGGCTTGATGCCGGCATTTGCCGCCGGTCCGCCTGGCTGGACGGCCGCCACCAGAGCGCCGCGGGCACGATCGAGGCCGAGGGCTTCCGCTACGTCGGAGGTGACCGGCTCGAAGGTTGCGCCGACGAAGGGCCGGATGAAGGAGCCACCACCGCCCTCCGCCGATCCCACGAACACCTTGACCAGATTTGCCGGAATCGCGAAGCCGACGCCGTTCGAGCCACCGCCGCGCGAGAAGATCGCGGTGTTGATGCCGATCAGTTCACCCTTCATGTTGATCAGGCCGCCGCCGGAATTGCCCGGATTGATCGCCGCATCGGTCTGGATGAAGAAGCCAAAATCGCCGTTTGAGATCTGATTGCGGGCAAGTGCAGATACGATGCCGCTCGTTACAGTCTGGCCGACGCCGAAGGGGTTGCCCATCGCCAGTACCAGATCGCCGACTTCCACCGCGTCGGAATCACCGATCGGGATGATATCGAACGGACCGTCTGCTTCGATCTTGAGCACCGCGAGATCGAGCCGATCGTCCTTGAGGACGATCTTGCACGGGTACTCACGCCCGTCGGCGAGCGCCACCTTGATGTCGTCTGCGCCCTCGATGACGTGATTGTTGGTAACGACGATGCCGTCCCGGCGCACGATCACGCCCGAACCGAGTGACGACTGCTTTTCCGTGCGGTTCGGCATGCGCTGGCCGAAGAATTCCTCGAAGAAAGGATCGCCGGCAAAGACCGAACGCCGCTCGACGGCCCGCTCGGCATAGACATTCACCACGGCATTCGCCGTCTGTTTGACCAGCGGCGCGAAGGAGAGCTGCATTTCCGTGTGGGATTGGGGGACGGTCTTGACGTCCTGCGCTACGGCCGGTGCCGACAGGACAATTGCAAGAACAAGAGCCGGCAGGGCTCGACAGCCAAACATCATGAAGCATTCTCCCTTTCGTTACCGCTAGTTCAGATAGGATTTCCCAAGAAAAAAGGCAAACGCGAGGCCGCCGCTACGCAATGAAAGGCGCTGGGGTTTCTTACGCATTTTCAGGCTTTTGCGTCTATTCGTGAAGGCGCGGTGGCTGCTGCATTGGGAATCTGGCTCCGCTCACGCGCCGCACACGAAAACGTGGTCCCTTCCATCTTTCCCAGTGATCGAATCTCTGTTCATCTTGGCTGAAATCAGCTTTCAATCCCTGTCGAGGAAGCGCTATGCCCGCCTACCGCCCACCACAGATTTCCGCATCCGAAATCACGCCGGAGCGTCTCTTTCTCGATCGACGCAGCTTTCTCGCCGCCGCAGGTGGCCTCGTTCTCGGCGGGGCAAGCGCGGCTCACGCGGCCACGCTCAAGCCCTCCGCTAGCCCCTACAAGGTCGACGAGACCCCGACGCCAGAGAAGGACGTCACGACCTACAATAATTTCTACGAGTTTGGCACGGGAAAGGGCGACCCGGCCGCCAATTCGGAAGGCTTCAAGCCGACGCCTTGGGCAGTGAAGGTCGACGGCCTCGTCGGCAAGCCGCGGGAATTCGGCCTCGAGGAGCTCCTCGCCTTCCCGCTCGAAGAGCGAACCTACCGGATGCGCTGCGTCGAGGCCTGGTCGATGGTGATCCCCTGGATCGGTTTTCCGCTGGCCAGCCTCCTCGACAAGGTCGAACCGCTCGGCAGCGCCAAGTATGTCGCGTTCGAAACCGTGGTGCGGCCCGAGGAAATGCCCGGCCAATCCGGCTATTTCCAGCCGCTGCCCTGGCCCTATCGCGAGGGCTTGCGGCTCGACGAAGCACGCCATCCCCTGACGATCCTTTCCGTCGGCCTCTACGGCAAGACGTTGCCCAACCAGAACGGCGCCCCTATCCGGCTGGTCGTCCCGTGGAAATACGGTTTCAAGGGGATCAAGTCGATCGTGCGCATCTCGCTGACCGAAACCGCGCCGCCCTGCACCTGGAACCTCGCCGCCCCGGATGAATACGGCTTCTATGCCAATGTGAACCCGGCGGTCGATCACCCGCGCTGGAGCCAGGCAACGGAAAACCGCATCGGCGGAGACGGGTTCTTTGGCTCCAACCGTCGCGACACACTTCCCTTCAACGGCTACGCCGATGACGTTGCTGGACTCTATGCCGGCATGGACCTCAGGGCAAACTTCTGATCATGGCCCTCGTTCCCGCCTTACCGAAACGTTTTCACGGTGCCTCGGTCTGGGCGCTCTACGCGCTCGGCTTCATACCCGCAGTGTGGGCGTTCTATCTCGGCGCAACCGGCCAATTGCCGGGCAATGCAGTCAAGGAATTCGAACATCTGCTAGGCCTATGGGCGTTGCGCTTTCTTGTGGCGACGCTGACGATAACGCCGCTTCGCGACCTCTTCGGCCTGAATTGGCTGAGGTACCGTCGCGCCCTGGGCCTGCTCGCCTTCTATTATGTGCTGATGCACTTCCTTTCTTACATGCTCTTGGACCAGATGCTGCGCGTCCCGGCGATCCTCGCCGACATAGCCCGCCGGCCCTTCATAACCATCGGCATGGCGGCACTCGTCATGTTGATCCCGTTGGCGCTTACCTCGAACAATTGGTCGATCCGCAAGCTTGGTCAGCGGTGGAATAAGCTGCACCGGCTCGCCTATGTGATCGCGGCAGCCGGTGCGTTGCATTTCACCATGGCCGTCAAGGTCGTCGGACCGGAGCAGATGCTCTACATCGTCCTTGTCGCGCTGCTGCTTGCCTGGCGCGCAGTCCGGACGCCCTTCCTGCGCTGGAAGCGGCAGCGGACCGCCGTGGTGCGATCCCGTCCCGCAACGCAAAAAGCGGCCGGGTGAAACTCACCCGACCGCTTCAAATCGATTGGAAGCTGCCTCTGATCAGGCTGCTTCGACGGCTTCCGCTTCCGCAGCGGCGCGAGCGCGATCCTTCGCGCCCTTGGCATCGACATCGCGATCAACGAATTCGATGACGGCGAGCGGCGCATTGTCGCCCTGGCGGAAGCCCGCCTTCATGATGCGCAGGTAGCCGCCGTTGCGGGTGGCGTAGCGCGATGCGATTGCGTCGAACAGCTTCGAGACGACAGCAACGTCGCGGATCTGCGAAATCGCCTGGCGGCGAGCGTGCAGGTCGCCGCGCTTGCCGAGCGTGACGAGCTTCTCGACGATCGGACGGATTTCCTTGGCCTTCGGCAGGGTCGTGACGATCTGCTCGTGTTCGATCAGCGAAGCTGCCATGTTGGCAAACATCGCCTTGCGATGGCTTGCGGTTCTATTCAGCTTGCGGCCGGCTTTACCGTGGCGCATGGCTATTCTCCTTTACTTGCAGGCATCCGCCCGCAGTCTAATGGTTAGTATTGGTCTTCGTATCGCTTGGCGAGATCTTCGATGTTCTCCGGCGGCCAGGACGGCACTTCCATGCCGAGGTGCAGGCCCATGGAAGCGAGAACTTCCTTGATCTCGTTGAGCGACTTGCGACCAAAGTTCGGCGTCCGGAGCATTTCCGCTTCGGTCTTCTGAATAAGGTCGCCGATATAGACGATGTTGTCGTTCTTCAGGCAGTTGGCCGAACGGACCGAGAGTTCCAGTTCGTCGACCTTCTTGAGAAGCGCCGGGTTGAAGGCGAGCTCGGTGACTGCCTCTTCCTCTGTTTCCTTCTGCGGCTCGTCGAAATTGACGAAGACCGACAGCTGGTCCTGAAGAATGCGGGCGGCAAACGCGATCGCGTCTTCGCCGGTGACGGAGCCATCGGTCTCGATGGACATCGTCAGCTTGTCATAGTCGAGAACCTGGCCTTCGCGCGTGTTCTCAACCTTGTAGGACACCTTCTTGACCGGCGAATAAAGGCTATCGACCGGAATGAGACCGATCGGCGCATCTTCCGAGCGGTTACGCTCGGCCGGCACGTAGCCCTTGCCGTTGTTGACGGTGAACTCCATGCGAATTTCCGCGCCCTCGTCGAGGGTGCAGATCACATGGTTCGGGTTGAGGATCTCGATATCGCCAACCGTCTGGATATCGCCGGCCGTAACGACGCCCGGACCCTGCTTGCGCACGACCATGCGCTTGGAATCGTCGCCATCCATCTTGATGGCGATTTCCTTGATGTTGAGCACGATGTCCGTCACGTCTTCCCGGACGCCCGGGATCGAGGAGAACTCGTGCAGCACGCCGTCGATCTGCACTGCGGTGACGGCAGCACCGCGCAGCGACGACAGAAGCACGCGACGAAGCGCGTTGCCGAGGGTCAGACCGAAGCCGCGCTCAAGCGGTTCCGCCACCAGCGTTGCCCTGGTGCGGCCGGAGGAGGTGAAATCCACCTTGTTCGGCTTGATCAATTCCTGCCAATTTTTCTGGATCATGTTTTCTGCCTTCCGTTCGTTGCCACCATCCAATCGTGGCAACCGAGCCCCGAAGTCCGGGAGAACGCGCCCGCGCCCTCACCGGAATCTTGAATACCAATGATCAGACGCGGCGCTTCTTGCGCGGGCGGCAGCCGTTGTGCGGGATCGGCGTCACGTCGCGGATCGACGTGATCATGAAGCCCGCGGCCTGCAGCGCGCGAAGGGCAGATTCGCGGCCGGAGCCCGGTCCGCAAACTTCCACTTCCAGCGACTTCATGCCGTGTTCCTGAGCCTTCTTGGCGCAGTCTTCGGCGGCGATCTGAGCGGCGAACGGGGTCGACTTGCGCGAACCCTTGAAGCCCTTCGCACCGGCGGACGACCAGGCAATTGCATTGCCCTGCGCGTCGGTGATGGTGATCATCGTGTTGTTGAACGACGAATTGACGTGCGCGACGCCAGACGTGATGTTCTTGCGCTCGCGACGGCGAACGCGGGTGGCTTCCTTGGCCATAGGATCCCTTTCTTAGATCTCTGCACCGCCGTAATTCCAGCGGCTCCACCGGGAAAAGGATTGGTCGTCCCCTGCCCTGCATCTTAGATTTTCACGAAGCCGTTACGCCGGCCCCGCTATTATTTGCTGAACCGCGAGCGGTCCTGCACAGGTCGGGCACTCGCCCTTCCCGAACTGCAAAAAGGAGGCCGGCGCGGACGCCAGCCTCCCGCTTTCCCTATTCGGGAAATTACTTCTTCTTGCCGGCAATCGCCTTTGCCGGACCCTTGCGGGTGCGGGCATTGGTGTGCGTACGCTGGCCGCGCACCGGCAGACCGCGACGATGACGCAGACCACGGTAGCAACCGAGGTCCATCAGGCGCTTGATGTTCATCGACGTTTCGCGACGCAGGTCACCCTCGACCTGATAGTCGCGGTCGATCGTCTCACGGATCTGAAGGACTTCGGCGTCCGTCAGCTGGTGCACGCGACGGTCAGTCGGAATACCGACCTTCGCGACGATTTCCTGAGCAAATTTCGTGCCGATCCCGTGAATGTAGGTCAGCGCGATGACGACGCGCTTTGCCGTCGGGATGTTGACGCCAGCGATACGTGCCACGTCTATTCTCCTTGCGTTCCAGTTGCCATCCGGCAATAGGTGCTTCGTTACGCGACTTTGAAGAGCCGCACGTTGATTGAGGTTCGAGACATGTCAAAAACGACCGCACCCGGACTTCTTTCTTTTGAAGACCGCGCCGATCGCTTCTCATGTCGCGAGTTGACGCTGTCTTTGGAGGAATCACCCGGAAAAGTCAACTCCCCGGCGCTTCCATTTTGGCAAAGACGAAAGCCTATGCCAGAATCTTGTCGATCTCGGCGGTGACCGCTTCCACATCCGCCATCCCGTCGACGGTCTTCAACTGACCGGTGCGGGCATAGTGCTCCGAAAGCGGCGCAGTCTTTTCCCTGTACTCCGTCAAGCGTCGCTTGAAGGCCTCGGGATTGTCGTCGGAGCGAACCGTGCCGCCGGAGGCGACGGTCTCCGCTACGCGATTCTCCATGCGCCGGACAAGGGCCACCTCGTCGACCTTCAACTCGATGACCGCATCCAGCTTCAAACCCTTGGCCTGGAGCATGCGATCGAGCGCGATCGCCTGCGGCACCGTGCGCGGATAGCCGTCGAGAATGAAGCCTTTCGCGCAATCCGGCGCGTCGATGCGGTCGGAGACGATTTCATTGACGATCTCATCGGAAACCAGCTGGCCGGCATCCATCACCGCTTTGGCGCGCTTGCCGACCTCGGTCGCCTGGGCAACGGCGGCCCGGAGCATGTCCCCTGTGGAAAGCTGCGGGATGCCGTATTTCTCCGTCAGAAGCTTGGCCTGCGTACCCTTGCCAGCGCCCGGCGGCCCCAAAAAAATAAGTCTCATCGTCCCCTCTTTCCTCCGCGCAGCTTCGACTTCTTGATCAGCCCCTCATACTGCTGGGCAATGAGGTGACCCTGGATCTGTGCTACCGTATCAAGGGTGACGCTGACAACAATCAAAAGCGACGTACCACCAAGGTAGAACGGCACGCCGGTCTGCGAAATGAGGATTTCAGGCAAGATGCAGACGAAGATTAGGTAAATCGCACCGATAACAGTGATGCGTGTCAGCACGTAGTCGATATACTCGGCCGTGCGCTCGCCCGGGCGAATCCCCGGAATGAAGCCGCCATGCTTCTTCAGATTGTCGGCCGTATCCTTCGGATTGAAGACAATCGCCGTGTAGAAGAAGGCGAAGAAGGCGATCATCCCGCCATAAAACAGCATATACAGCGGCTGGCCATGGGCGAGAGCCCCGACGATGGTGGTCGCCCAGCCCGGCAGCGTTGCAGCATTGGCGAAACCGGCAAGCGTCGCGGGCAGCAAGAGCAGCGACGAAGCGAAGATCGCCGGGATCACACCGGACGTGTTGAGCTTCAGCGGCAGGTGCGACGTATCGCCCTGGAACATGCGGTTGCCGACCTGGCGCTTCGGATACTGGATCAGCAGGCGGCGCTGGGCGCGCTCGACGAAGACGATCAGGGCGATGACCGCAACCACCATCACGATGATGGCAAGGATGAGCGGCGTCGACAGAGCGCCGGTGCGGCCGAGTTCCAACGTACCTGCCAGCGCACCCGGCAGAGCCGCGACGATGCCGGCGAAAATGATCAGCGAGATACCGTTGCCGATGCCGCGCGAGGTGATCTGCTCGCCAAGCCACATCAGGAACATCGTACCGCCGAGCAGCGAAATGACGGTGGAAATACGGAAGAACCAACCCGGATCGTTGACGAGACCGCTGCCGCTTTCAAGGCCGACCGCGATGCCGTAGGCCTGCAGTGCCCCCAGAAGAACCGTGCCGTAGCGGGTATACTGGTTGATCACCTTGCGGCCCTGCTCGCCTTCCTTCTTCAGCTGCTCGAGCGCCGGGACGACCGAGGTCATCAGCTGCACGATGATAGAGGCAGAGATATAGGGCATGATGCCGAGCGCGAAGATCGCCATGCGCTCAACCGCACCGCCCGAAAACATGTTGAAGAGGCCGAGAATGCCGCCGCTCTGCCCCTGGAAGGCTTGCGCAAACGCTTCCGGATTGAGGCCGGGCAGCGGGATATATGTGCCAAGACGGTAAACCAGAAGCGCACCGAGGGTGAACCAGAGCCTTTTCTTCAGATCTTCCGCTTTGGCGAAAGTCGAGAAATTCAGGTTCGAGGCGAGCTGTTCCGCTGCAGAAGCCATGCAATTCTCCGCGTACCAAGTCTCGGAATCAGCGGGAAAACCCGGTCAGTTCCGGAATGAGAAAGTCTTCATCGTTGAAAACCGGGCGCGAGGCGATTGTCGCTGCAATCGGATGCCTCACCGTGGTTTCCGTTGTGTCCCGTCGCGGCAAGTGATTCGCCGCCCTCGGACGTGAGGCTCACATATGGGAGCAAAACCGCCCGGCGTGAAGCACCCCGGGCGGTTCATCAGTCATATTATTCGGCAGCGGCGGCTGCGAGCAGCTTTATCGAGCCGCCGGCCTTTTCGATCTTCTCGACGGCCGGCTTGGAAGCACCCGCCACTTCGAGCGAAACCTTCGCCTTCAGCTCGCCGTCGGCGAGGATGCGGACGCCGTCCTTCTCGCGACGGATGACGCCGGCAGCCTTGAGGGCGGCCGCATCAATGGTCTTCGAAGCATCGAGCTTCTTGGCGTCGACGGCAGTCTGGATGCGGCCGAGGGAGACGACAACGAACTCCGAAGCGAAGATGTTGTTGAAGCCACGCTTCGGCAGACGGCGGTAGATGGGCATCTGGCCGCCTTCGAAGCCGTTGATCGCGACGCCCGAACGAGCCTTCTGGCCCTTCACGCCGCGACCGCCGGTCTTGCCGGAGCCGGAGCCGATACCACGGCCGAGACGCTTGCGGTTCTTCGTCGCGCCGTCGTTGTCCTTGATTTCATTCAGTTTCATATCTCGATCCCCCTCACTTCTCGTCGACGACGCGAACGAGGTGCTGGACGGCCCGGATCATGCCGCGGACGGCCGGAGTGTCTTCCAGCGTGCGAACCCGGTGCATCTTGTTAAGGCCCAGACCGACAAGCGTCTGACGCTGCACGGCCGGACGGCGGATGGGGCTACCAATCTGCTCGACGGTAACCGTCTTCTTGGCAACTTCTTTCTTAGCCATCTGTCAGCTCCCTTATTCTTCGGAAGCAGCGCCGGCGGCAACGCGACGGGACTGGAGCGTGGCGTACTTCATGCCGCGCTGTGCCGCGATGTCCTTCGGGTGCATCTGGTTCTTGAGCGCGTCGAAGGTTGCGCGAACCATGTTGTAGGGGTTCGACGAACCGGTCGACTTGGCGACGACGTCGTGCACACCGAGCGTTTCAAAGACGGCGCGCATCGGACCGCCGGCGATGATACCGGTACCGGCCTTGGCCGAGCGCAGCAGCACCTTGCCGGCGCCGTGACGGCCATTGACGTCGTGATGCAGCGTGCGACCGCCGCGCAGCGGCACGAAGATCAGGTCGCGCTTGGCGGCTTCCGTTGCCTTTCGGATGGCTTCAGGCACTTCGCGAGCCTTGCCATGGCCGAAGCCAACGCGGCCCTTCTGGTCGCCGACGACGACGAGAGCGGCGAAACCGAAACGACGACCGCCCTTCACCACCTTGGCGACGCGGTTGATTGCGACGAGCTTATCGACAAATTCGCTGTCGCGCTCTTCGCGGTTCTGGCGATCTTCGCGAGAACCTCTTCTTTCTTGTGCCATTGTCCTCTTCCTTTTTCTTTTCCGGGTGCAATCGGCAGATTGACGAAAGTCGCCTCGTGCAAGCCGAAGCGACCGGGGGAATGCGAGGCGGTATTCGCCCGGACATCTCTGCCCGGGCGGTGAACCTTAGAAGTTCAGGCCGCCTTCGCGGGCCGCCTCGGCCAGCGCCTTGACGCGGCCGTGGTAGATGAAGGCGCCGCGATCGAAGACGACGTCCTTGACGCCTGCCTTGGAAGCGCGCTCGGCGAGGAGCTTGCCGACGGCAGCGGCTGCTGCCGTGTCGGCGCCGGTCTTCAGCGCAGTCTTGAGATCCGCCTCGAGGGTCGAGGCAGCGGCGATCGTCTTGCCGGCAACGTCATCGATGATCTGCGCATAGATGTTCTTCGACGAGCGATGAACCGACAGGCGCGGGCGGCCATTGGCGACCGCCTTGATTTGACGGCGCACGCGGCTGGCGCGACGCACAAGAGTATCTTTCCTGCTAGCCATTTCGCGTGATCCTTACTTCTTCTTGCCTTCTTTGCGGACAATCCGCTCTCCGGCATACTTGACGCCCTTGCCCTTGTAGGGCTCGGGGCCGCGGTATTCGCGGATTTCCGCGGCAACCTGGCCGACCTGCTGTTTGTTGATGCCCGAAACGACGATTTCCGTCGGCTTCGGCACAGCGATCGTGATGCCTTCTGGCGTCTGGTAGACGACGTCATGGCTGAAACCGAGCGCCAGCTGCAGGTTCTTGCCCTGCATGGAAGCGCGGTAGCCGACGCCGTTGATCTCGAGCTTGCGCTCGTAGCCGTCCTTGACGCCCTTGAAGATGTTCTCGACCATGGTGCGGGACATGCCCCACTTGGCGCGAGCATCCTTGGTTTCATTGAGCGGCTGAACGACAACCGCATTGTTTTCGAGCTTCACCGAAACTTCGTCATTTGCGACGAAGAACAGTTCGCCCTTCGGACCCTTCGCCGTTACCTTCTGGCCATCAACGCTTGCCGTGACGCCTGCCGGAACCTGAACGGGTTTCTTACCGATACGAGACATTTTTATACCTGTCTGTTCGCCATGGAGATCCTGCCCGGTCTTAGAAGACCGAGCAAAGAAGCTCGCCACCAACATTCTGTTCGCGTGCCTGGTGATCGGCCATCACGCCCTTCGGGGTCGAAAGGATGGTGATGCCGAGGCCGTTCGCGACCTGCGGAATGGACTTGACCGAGACATAGACCCGGCGGCCCGGCTTGGAGACGCGCGAGATCTCACGGATCACGGAAGCGCCTTCGTAGTATTTCAGTTCGATGTTCAACTCGGCCTTGCCGTTGCCGAATTCGACTTCAGAATATCCGCGGATATAGCCTTCGGCCTGAAGGACATCCAGAACGCGTGCGCGCAGCTTGGAAGCCGGCGTCGAAACGCTAGACTTGCGGCGAGCAGCACCGTTGCGGATACGGGTGAGCATATCGCCCAAAGGATCAGTCATTGCCATGTACCCGTCTCCTTACCAGCTCGACTTGACGATGCCCGGCACCTTGCCGAGATTGCCCAGTTCGCGAAGCGCGATACGCGACATGCGAAGCTTGCGATAGTAGGCGCGCGGACGGCCGGTGACTTCGCAACGGTTGCGGATACGAGTCTTGGACCCATCCCGCGGCAGTTCTGCCAGCTTGAGAGTGGCCTTGAACCGCTCTTCGATCGCCAGAGACTGGTTCATGATGATTGCCTTGAGGGCCGCACGCTTAGCGGCTTGTCCGGCAACCAGTTTGCGGCGGCGCTTGTTCTTTTCAACTGCGCTCGTTTTCGCCATAACAGTTATCCTTCTTTACGCTTGTCGTTACGGATTACTGACGGAACGGGAAGTTGAACTCTGCAAGCAGAGCGCGCGCTTCGTCGTCGTTAGATGCCGTCGTGCAAACGATGATGTCCATGCCCCACATCTGATCAACCTTGTCGTAGTTGATCTCAGGGAACACAATGTGCTCCTTGACGCCCATGGCAAAATTGCCACGACCATCGAAGGACTTCGGATTGAGGCCACGGAAGTCGCGGACCCGCGGAAGAGCGATGTTCACGAGACGATCCAGGAACTCATACATCCGAACGCCGCGCAGGGTAACCTTGGCACCAATCGGCATGCCTTCGCGCAGCTTGAAGCCGGCGATAGAGTTGCGAGCGCGGGTGATCACCGGCTTCTGGCCGGCAATCGCTGCGAGGTCGGCAGCGGCTACGGAAGGCTTCTTCGAGTCGCCCGTTGCTTCGCCAACACCCATGTTGATGACGATCTTGTCGAGACGCGGGATCTGCATTTCGTTGGCGTAGGAGAACTTCTCCTGCATCGCCTTGCGGATGCGCTCTACATATTCCTTCTTGAGCCGCGGCTCATAAGCGGTCTTAGCCATCGATCACTTCTCCCGAACGCTTGGCCACGCGGACCTTCTTTTCACCGTCGATCTTAAAGCCAACGCGGGTCGGCTTGCCGTCCTTCGGATCGGCGATCGCGATGTTCGAAAGGTGAATCGGGGCTTCCTTGCTGATAATGCCGGCTTCCTGGTTCTGGGTCTGGCGCTGGTGACGCTTCACCACGTTGACGCCACGCACCACAGCCCGGTCTTCCTTCGGCATGACCTGGATGACTTCGCCGGTGCGGCCCTTGTCCTTACCGGTGAGTACGACGACCTTGTCGCCCTTGCGAATCTTCTGCATCTCTCAACGCCCCCTTAGAGTACTTCCGGAGCCAGCGAGATGATCTTCATGTGGTTCTTGGCGCGGAGTTCGCGCGGAACCGGTCCGAAGATACGGGTGCCGATGGGCTCTTTCTTGTTGTCGATAAGAACGGCTGCGTTGGTGTCGAAACGGATGACGCTGCCATCCGGACGGCGGATGTCCTTCGCGGTGCGAACGACAACGGCCTTCATGACATCACCCTTCTTCACGCGGCCGCGCGGAATGGCTTCCTTGATCGAAACGACAATGATGTCGCCGATCGACGCATACTTGCGCTTGGAGCCGCCCAGCACCTTGATGCACATGACACGACGTGCGCCGGAATTATCCGCCACGTCGAGGTTTGTTTGCATCTGAATCATGTCAGGTCGCCTTCTTGTTGTTACCAGGCCGGTTGGGTCGAAACCCCCTCGCCCAGCTTATTGTGCTCATCTCAAAGCAAAAGAACGCCCGGACTCGAGCGTTCCCCAGCTTTAATTGCGTGCTTCATACAGATATTTGCCCAAGACGCAAGGGTCCGGCGGACAAAACCTGCAGAAATCAAGCCTGGGCGGAGACGACCGTCCAGCGCTTATCCTTGGAAATCGGCGCGCATTCCTCGATGGAAACGACGTCACCGACCTTGAACTGGTTGTTCTCGTCGTGAGCCTTGTACTTCTTGGAACGACGGACGGTCTTCTGGAGGATCGGATGCGCAAAGCGGCGCTCGACCTTGACGACGATGGTCTTGTCGTTCTTGTCGCTGACGACGGTGCCCTGCAGAATGCGTTTCGGCATTTTTTGTGGTCCTTAGGCCTTGGCTTCTGCCGCCTTCTGGCGGGCAATGGTTTTGATGCGTGCGATGTCCTTGCGGACTTCGTCAATACGCGAAGACTTCTCGAGCTGGCCGGTAGCCTTCTGGAAGCGCAGGTTGAACTGCTCCTTCTTCAGCTTGGCGAGCTCTTCTTTGAGTTGATCGGCGCTCAGAGCGCGAACATCTGCGGCTTTCATGAGCTTCACTCCTTACTCTGCGATACGCTGCACGAAGCGCGTCTTGACAGAGAGCTTGGCAGCGCCAAGACGAAGTGCCTCACGGGCGAGTTCTTCGTTGACACCATCGATCTCGAACATCATACGGCCGGGCTTGACCTTGCATGCCCAGTATTCCACCGAACCCTTACCCTTACCCATGCGGACTTCGGTCGGCTTGGCGGTAACCGGGACGTCCGGGAACACGCGGATCCAGACGCGGCCGGCGCGCTTCATGTGGCGGGTGATCGCGCGGCGGGCCGCTTCGATCTCGCGCGCATTGACGCGGTTCGGTTCCTGAGCCTTCAGGCCGAATTCGCCGAAGGCGAGATCAGAACCGCCCTTGGCTACGCCCTTGATGCGGCCCTTGAATTGCTTGCGATACTTCGTACGCTTTGGCTGCAACATTTTTTTACTTCTCCGATATTGGCTGCCACGCGCGTATGTTACGCGTTCTCACGACGACGGTCCCTGCCGCCACCGCCCTGGTTGTCACTCTCGGTCGCGCGGCGCTCGGAAGCCATCGGATCGTGCTCGAGGATTTCACCCTTGAAGATCCAGACCTTGACGCCGCAGATGCCGAAGGCGGTTTCAGCTTCGGCCGTGCCGTAGTCGATGTCCGCACGCAGCGTGTGCAGCGGAACGCGGCCTTCGCGATACCATTCGGTACGGGCGATTTCCGCGCCACCGAGGCGGCCGGCGCAGGTGATCTTGATGCCTTCGGCGCCAAGACGCATCGCCGACTGAACAGCGCGCTTCATCGCACGGCGGAAAGCCACGCGGCGCTCGAGCTGCTGGGCGATCGACTGGGCAACGAGCGTTGCGTCGACTTCGGGCTTGCGCACTTCAACGATGTTGAGGTGCGTTTCCGAGTTGGTCATTTCGGAAAGCTTCTTGCGCAGCTTTTCGATGTCGGCGCCCTTCTTGCCGATGATCAGACCTGGACGAGCCGAGTGGATCGTCACGCGGCACTTCTTGTGCGGACGCTCGATCACGACCTTGGCGATGCCGGCGGCCTTCAGCTCTTCCATCAGGTAGGCGCGGATCTTCAGGTCTTCGTGCAGCAGCTGGCCGTATTCGGCGTTGTCCGCGAACCAACGGCTATCCCAGGTCCGGTTGATGCCGAGACGGAAACCGATCGGATTAATCTTCTGGCCCATTATGCGGCCTCCCCTTTGGCTTCCACTTCACGAACAACGATCGTCAAGTGCGAGAACGGCTTTTCGACGCGCGATGCACGGCCGCGACCACGGGCGTGGAAGCGCTTCATCACGATCGACTTGCCAACGTAAGCTTCCGCGACGATGAGCGAATCAACGTCGAGATCGTGGTTGTTCTCGGCATTTGCGATTGCAGATTCAAGCGTCTTCTTGACGGTGCCTGCAATGCGCTTGCGGGAGAACTCGAGTTCGGCCAGCGCGCGATCGACCTTCTTGCCGCGGATCAGCGCAGCAACGAGGTTGAGCTTCTGGGGGCTGACGCGGATCGTGCGCGCAATTGCCTGCGCCTCATTATCCTTCAGCCGGCGTTCGGCTTTTGCCTTGCCCATCGTTATTTCCTCTTCGCCTTCTTGTCCGCGCCATGACCGTAATAGGTCCGGGTCGGAGCGAATTCACCGAACTTGTGCCCGACCATTTCCTCGGACACGGAGACGGGAACATGCTTGTTGCCGTTGTAGACGCCAAAGGTCAGACCAACGAATTGCGGAAGGATCGTGGAGCGACGGCTCCACATCTTGATCACTTCGTTGCGACCGCCTTCGCGGACCTTCTCAGCCTTCTTGAGAAGATAGCCGTCAACAAACGGACCTTTCCAAACTGAACGAGCCACTTGAGACTTCCTCTCTTACTTCTTGCGCTGATGACGCGAGCGCATGATGAACTTGTCGGTCGACTTGTTGGAGCGCGTGCGCTTGCCCTTCGTCGGCTTGCCCCACGGGGTTACCGGGTGGCGGCCACCGGACGTGCGGCCTTCACCACCGCCGTGCGGATGGTCAACCGGGTTCATGACGACGCCGCGTACGTGCGGACGCTTGCCGCGCCAACGCGAACGGCCAGCCTTACCGTCATTGATATTGCCGTGATCGGGGTTCGATACAGCACCGATCGATGCAAGGCAAGAGCCGTGCACGAGACGCTGCTCGCCCGAGTTCAGGCGAAGGATTGCCATGCCCTGGTCGCGGCCGACGAGCTGCGCGTAGGTTCCGGCGGAGCGGGCAATCTGGCCGCCCTTGCCCGGCTTCATTTCCACGTTGTGGATGATGGAGCCGACCGGAATGAACTGCAGAGGCATGGTGTTGCCGGGCTTCACGTCGACAGCCTTGTCCGAAGCGATGACCTTGTCGCCGGCAGCAAGACGCTGCGGCGCCAGGATATAGGCCTGTTCGCCATCGGCGTAGCTGACCAGCGCGATGAAGGCCGTACGGTTCGGGTCATATTCCAGACGCTCGACCGTGCCCTCGACGTCGAACTTGCGACGCTTGAAGTCGACCAGACGGTAGGACCGCTTGTGACCGCCGCCCTGGAAGCGGACGGTGATGCGGCCCAGGTTGTTGCGGCCGCCCTTGGAGGACAGGCCCTCGGTCAGCGCCTTGACCGGCTTGCCCTTGTAGAGGCCGGCCCGGTTGACGATGACCAGCTGACGCTGGCTCGGTGTCGTCGGATTGAAACTTTTCAATGCCATTTTCTTGTTCCCTTTTGGGTTTTTACCCTAATGGGCCTATCCGTTAGAGACCGGTCGAAACGTCGATGGACTGACCTTCGGCGAGCGTGATGATCGCCTTCTTGACGTCCTTCTGCTTTCCGGCAAAACCGCGGAAGCGCTTCAGCTTACCCTTGCGGACGAGCGTGTTCACGGCCGTGACCTTGACGCCGAACAGAGCTTCGACTGCAGCCTTGATCTCAGGCTTCGAAGCGCCCTTGGCGACGTTGAAGACGACCTGGTTCTGTTCGGAAACCAGCGTCGACTTTTCGGTGATCGAGGGAGACACGATCACGTCGTAGTGGCGAAGATCCGTCATTTGAACCGCTCCTCCAGAGCTTCCACGGCAGCCTTGGAAAGCACGAGCTTGCCACGGCGCAGAATGTCGTAAACGTTGATGCCCTGGACCGGCAGAACGTCCACATTCGGGATGTTCTGGGCTGCGAGCTTGAAGTTGTTCTCGATCTCGGCGCCGCCGATGATCAGAGCGTTGGTGAGGCCGAGCGAGGCGAATGCGCCGGCGAGCGCCTTCGTCTTTGCCTCGTTGGCGACGAGATCGTCGAGGACGATGATCTCTTCTGCCTTCAGCTTGGCCGACAGCGCATGGCGCAGGCCGAGCGCGCGGACCTTCTTAGGCAGGTCATGCTCATGGCTGCGGACGACCGGGCCATGAGCCTTGCCACCGCCGCGGAACTGCGGAGCACGAGCGGAGTGGTGGCGGGCGCGGCCCGTACCCTTCTGCTTGTACATCTTGGCGCCGGTGCGCGAGACTTCGGCGCGGCCCTTGGCCTTGTGCGTGCCCTGCTGGCGCTTGGCGAGTTGCCAGCGGATGACGCGGGCGATGATGTCTTCACGGGGTTCGAGGCCGAAAATGGCGTCAGAAAGGGAAACCTTTCCCGCGTCCTTGCCCTCGAGGGTTTTGACGGTGAGATCCATTATTCGGCTCCCTTACTTCGATGCTGCGGCGCGCACGGCGGCCGGGCGCGGTGCGCCTTCCGGAGTGCCCGACTTGATTGCGTCGCGAACCACGATCCATGCTCCTTTGGAGCCAGGAACAGCGCCCTTGACCAGGATCAGACCGCGATCCTCGTCGGTCGACACGACTTCCAGGTTCTGCGTGGTGACGCGGGTCTGGCCCATGTGACCAGCCATGCGCTTGCCCTTCCAGACGCGGCCCGGATCCTGGTTGGAACCGGTCGAACCATGCGAACGGTGCGATACCGATACACCGTGCGTGGCACGCAGACCGCCAAAGTTATGACGCTTGATGGCGCCGGCAAAACCCTTACCGATGGTGGTACCGGTGACGTCCACCAGTTGACCGGCGACAAAATGGCCGGCCGTCAATTCGGCGCCGATGTCGATCAGGTTGTCAGCGCTAACGCGGAACTCGACGAGCTTCGCCTTCGGCTCGACGCTCGCAGCGGCGAAATGGCCGCGCAGTGCCTTCGTCGTGTTCTTCACTTTGGAACGGCCAGCACCCAGCTGAACTGCGGTATAGCCGTTCTTTTCTTCCGTGCGGTGGGCCACTACCTGGCAGTTCTCCAGCCGCAAAACTGTTACCGGGATATGCTCACCGGCGTCGTTGTAGACGCGGGTCATTCCCACCTTCTGTGCAATCACACCTGAACGCATCGGTTCACGCCTCTTGTTAAGGGTTCCCGTCCGGTGCATTCGCACCTTCCGGTTTCCTGTTCCTGGAAGCCGTTGGAGAAACTCCACGTACCTTCCTTGTTATTTCGGCTTGCGCCGGGATTCTTAGAGCTTGATCTCAACGTCGACGCCGGCGGCCAGATCGAGCTTCATCAGCGCATCAACCGTCTGCGGGGTCGGATCAACGATATCGAGAAGACGCTTGTGCGTGCGCATCTCGAACTGTTCGCGGCTCTTCTTGTCGACGTGCGGCGACCGGTTGACCGTGAACTTTTCAATCCGGGTCGGAAGCGGCACGGGCCCGCGCACGCTCGCACCGGTGCGCTTGGCCGTCGACACGATTTCGCGCGTGGAGGCATCGAGGATCCGGTGATCAAACGCCTTGAGGCGGATGCGGATATTCTGGCCGTTCATTCGACTTGTCCTTGCTCGTGTTTCCCGTGTGCCTTTCGACGGCACACACTCAAACTTCTGTATTCGTTTCGCCTAGCCGCTTCTTTCAAAAATCGCAGGGACATGGGCGACCATGTCCCTGCCGAAACAGCTCAAGACGTTTTCTTGTTACTCGACGATGGAGGCGACGATGCCGGCGCCGACGGTGCGGCCGCCTTCACGGATAGC
>NZ_NWTH01000023.1:0-110377 GCF_002531555.1 Sinorhizobium sp. BJ1 | reverse complement strand
GGTGGACACCTCATGCCTCAGCACACTCAACCGCAAAAGGTGCTGGGAAATTCGCGCTTACAGCTTAACAAAGAGAAACGCTCCCGATGCCGGCTGATATGGCAATTACTCGGCCACGTGATCCTGCTTCAAGTGCACAACCTCAGAACGGTGCAGACAATACTCTTTCCAACGCAGACGCACCCTAAACAAGCCCACTTTGCGCGTACGAGTTCGTCGCAGTCTCCACGAGAAGAAGCAGACGTAGAGGGTTAGGAACTATCAGAGTTGGTAGGGTGACCGGTCCCTGATTTTTAGACATCCTCATCCTAGGCATAGAGCAAGGGGCCGCTATGGGCAACGTCATTTTCAGTAAAGAGTTCAAGCGTGATGCGGTCCGCCAAGTCAACGAAGAGGCGATCTCGTTTGCGGGTGTCGAAGAGGCTGAATGCCGTACGCATTCACGACTTATGAGTGGAAGAGTTGGTTCGCCACAAGATAACCATAACAAGGATCAAGCCGAAGAGATCAGGCGGCTAAAGTCGGAGTTGGCCCGCGTCACTGAGGAGTGACATCGTAAGAAAGCGCCGCGTATTCTTTAAACCAAGTGACGTACGTATTCTGTCTCCTGGGCTCACCGCGAGTGATCCGTTTGGCTCACTTTTCGATCTAAGGTTTCGTCCCGGTGCGACAAGTTGGAGTGTGAGGCCTGTATGAGTAAGACGATTTCCAAGGTCACATGCGTAGGCGCCGGCTTGATCGGCTCTGCTTGGGCCGCACACTTCATGCGGGCTGGCCTTGACGTGACTGTCCTTGGCAGATCGGCTGAACGCGAAGGATATCTGAGGAAGTCGCTCGAAAAGGCTATGCCGTCTCTGACGGAACTGGGCCTTGCACCCGGCGCATCGCTTTGCCGAGTTAAATTCACAACGGATCTTCAAGAGGCGCTTGAAGATTGCCAGTTCGTCCAGGAAAGTGCAACGGAAGATATCGAGGCGAAGATCGGTTTGATCTCGCAGATAGATGGCTTGACGCCGCCAGAAGCCGTCATTGCGTCAAGCTCGTCGGGCTT
Source organism: Sinorhizobium sp. BJ1 (assembly GCF_002531555.1). Taxonomy (NCBI): domain Bacteria; kingdom Pseudomonadati; phylum Pseudomonadota; class Alphaproteobacteria; order Hyphomicrobiales; family Rhizobiaceae; genus Sinorhizobium; species Sinorhizobium sp. BJ1. The sequence goes on along the minus strand of NZ_NWTH01000023.1, from coordinate 109,326 downwards.
TCTTGCTGCAGATCTGAGATGCAAGGCAACCCGTGGCGATCGGATTATCATCGGCCACCCTTTCAATCCCCCGTATCTTGTTCCGCTTGTGGAGTTGGCAGGTGGAGATGTTGCTGCGAAGGCGATCAGCATCGCCACCGATTTTTACCGGATGACCGGATGTGAAGTCGTTGAGCTGTCGCGTGAAGTCGACGGCTACATCGGCAACCGAATCCAGCTTGCCGTCTTCCGCGAAATTCTATATCTCCTGTCGCAGGGAGTGGCGGATCTCGAAGCGATTGACAGAGCGATCACAGCGGGTCCGGCTATCAGGTGGGCTGTCATGGGCCCCTCCTCCGTGTTTTACCTCGGTGTCCGCGATCCTTCCCTATACCAAGAATTCGTCGATCTGATCGTGCATGATCTGGAAAGCGGCTACACCGCTCCTCCGAGCTTCAAGCCAGACAGGGCTCTGATCAACACCTACGCCGACGAAGTATGCCGCGGGATAGGTTCCCAAGGCCAGGGTGATATGATCGCCCTCCGCAACGAGGGCGTCGCCAAAATCAGGAAAGTTCTGGAGGGCCTTAGGAAGCGCAACGGCGACGCTCTATAACATGGAGCTGGAGGTTTGTGGAAGGCCTGACGCCTTCTCAAAGAAGGAAATGCTCCACAGCGCCCGAGGCAGAGTTAACAGTTCAGTTCTTCTCTGCGCGCGCTTCGAGACAATCCAGTGCAGTAGCTCACAACGAAACTTTCGTTCACGTTAAAGACGACGCGGGGCAAATGTGTTTCGTTGGGCGCCTCAAACGCCAAAGAAGTGAGCCTGCCCTTGTTCATCTTGTCGATCAATCTTTCTCCGCGGAGTTTCAACGACGCCTCGAGCTTCGTCCACTCAACAAGGCATTCTTTGTGGTTCGCGAATGTTCTTCCGAACAGAAAGGACAAGGCTTCCAGATCGATCGCGCGATCCCACCTCTCGCAGTCACAGCCAACCTGATATTTTAAGGACGCGGCGCAGCAGGCGAGACCAAAGGTGTGCGCAATGCTGAAATTGAAACAGCTTTCCGAGGGTTCAAAGTATGGCTTTCCTGAGAACTTATCGTACTGAATGTCACTTCCACTCACATCACGCCCGAGCGCCAGCCCTGCATGGTGTAGAGCCGTTCTTCCCGCAATAAATTCCGTCCGTGCAAAGGGGCTTCGCAATTCTGCGAGACGCGCCTTATCGCTAACGCCGAGGAAAGTGCAAGAACTTTGCTCCAGCGGCGACCACTCCCGCAACGCGACAACAACTCCATCCATTTTTAAGAGGGCTGGTAGCTCTAACCTAAATGACGGTAGGTGATCTTGCCCACCGGTGCATATCCGCATCTTTGATCTCGCTGTCGTCGATCGAGGCTTACACCTTCGGCTTTTCTAACTAGCATGATTGAGCCTCTCGAGGCCGTTGACCAGGATAGAGCCGCCGGTCGAACTGGAGGTCCACTCAGGTCTCAGTCCAAGTGATTAAACCTGAATAATCAAGGCCGCAACCTACCAATATTGGCAGTGCAGAGCCTCTGACTGATTTGGTGAGAATTTGGTGGAACACATCCGTGTCGGCACCCTCGGCAAAAGCATTTTCTGTGTTCGTATCAGTCCTCGATAATTTTCAGGAGATCGCGATGCCGCTAGCATCGACGTGCTGGGGTTGAAGTCGCGGCGGACGGAATAGAAAAGCGACGTGGTAATCCGTCGAGAGTGTTTATGGCCACACGTCGAATGGCACAGTGTCGGTTTAGACGGGCCGTGTCTCGTCCCTTATTCCCGCTTGACCTTGTTTAGGCCCTGACGCTGCAGGAAGGCATAAACGATCGTTGTTATTAGCGCGTGTCGATGCAGACCTTGCCATGATCGGCCCTCAAAGTGATCGAGACCGAGTTCTTCTTTCATTTGCTGATGCCACCGGTCGGGCTTTGATGGCGGACGCGAGCTGTTGCAATGTCGCTCCGCTGGGAGGTTGGACAAATAATATTGGCGATCGTCGTTTGAGCGCCACTCGCTAGTCAGCCAAGCCTCCTCGCCCGGCATTGATGTTGTCCCTTGTTGCGGGTTGCCATTGCAATCCGGTACGCAGGGCCGCAAAACGCGCGGTCAAGCGGCCGGTGGTGCGCGACGCCAGCTGAGTTCTTCAATGTCGAGGCTTTCGGCTGCGGTCGATAGCGTATCGGGGATCGGATGCTTGCGTGGCCTTCCGTGTCCGGCAACAGAAAAGATCAATGCGACATCATGGGGATAGGCTTTTTGCTGTTTGGAATGCCTACAGCCCAAATCAGTTTGCGCGCGCGTAGCCCGCATCAGCAAACATTCTACACAAACAGCACACCAGCTACCAGCTGCGATCAGGCGATCGATCTCTTCGAGAGCGATCTCAGGCTTCGTGCGCGGAATACGCTTCGGCTCGGACACTCCAGCCTTCGTCATCCAATCCTGATCACTGGTCAAACTCTCGGGCAGAAACAGCCGTGAGCGGACCCGCGACGACGCGAAGGCCGATGTGTTCACAATCCCGGTTGCCGAGCACACTACCTGGCCTGCGGCATCACCGCCGTAAACTGCCGAGTTTTTTATACGCTTAGAGCCTTGCTGAAGAATGGCGACGAAGCTCGATCGCTGCATCCGCTGTGAGTGGGAATTCGTCGTTCGCTGAGATTGAGGACCTCCTAGCTACGGATAAATGCGGTCGAGTTGGCCCGTACTTCCATAGCATCTACTACGAAGTCTTTCCTCAATCCGCCCCTGAAGATGGCTTCCTCTTGGGTGTTCACAGAGCTTATCGCTATAGCTGACGTGTCCGGCGAAATGGCGTGCACTCGAACCAAGCTCTTGCGGGTGCGCCTCGAACTCCTCCAGTGTTCACTACGGCTGCCTCTTAATCTTGCACCTTTCAACCATCTGATCAGGTAGTGGATTGGGCGCGGGAGCCAAGATATTTTAAAGGAGTTCTGATGAGGTACAGAAGATGGTTGAAGTTCGGAGATCGGTAACCGTCATCAACCGACTCATAGCAAAGGATCTTGACCTGCGTGCCGTCGTCGGCAGCATCGTCGCGCCTTCAAACAAGCGTGCACACCCATTTCCCACAGCCTCCAGGTCTAGGACAATATGCAAATGCCAGGCGAGACAGTGCATTACCGCCAAGCCGAGATGCCGTAATGGGTCGGCACTCCTCGCATAGCCAAGAAGGTGGCTGTCCCTCAGAGTGCTGATGTTGAAACAGGATCCGATGATTCCGTCCCCAAGCATCAAGCGAGCGACAACCATGGACTATTATGCAGGAATTGATGTGTCGCTGGAACAGAGCAACATGTGCGTTGTGGATGGGTCGGGCAAGATCGTGCGTGAGGCGAACGTGGCGAGCGAGCCTGAAGCGCTGTTGCAGCAATTTGCCGATCAGGAGCTGCCGATAGTCAGGATCGGCCTGGAAGCAGGACCATTGTCGCAGTGGCTGCGCGCTGCGCTTGTCGAGGCGGGCCAGGATGTGGTGTTGCCAGAGACGCGGCATGTGAAGGCGGCGCCATCAGCGATGACCATGAAGACAGGGCCGCAAGGATGCTCGCGGGATTGCACAATTGCTGCCCATGGGCTGGTACCGCCCAGTGCATGCGACGTCTGCGAATGCCCCAGACGTTCGAGCGCCTTTGGTCGGTCGCAAGCTTTTGCAGGCCAACTGCTTGATGTCGAGCTCAGCATCCGCGGGATCCTGCGGGGTTACGGGCTCAAGGTTGGCGAGGTGAGCCGGGGCCGTTTCGAGGCGCGCATTCGCGAATTGATCGCAGGGCATGAGATGCTGGAGATAGTCATCGGCGCGATGCTTGAGGTCCGAGCAACTTTGTGGAACGAATTCGCTCGGCTGCACCGTGCGATGCTGAAGATTACCCGCGCCGGTCCAGCTATGCCGGCGGCTGATGAGCGCCCCTGGTGTTGGAGCCTTGGTAGCCATTACCTATCGCTCGGCAGTCTACGAGGGTCGGTTCGAAAAGTCCCGCACGTCGGCGCGTATTTTGGGCTGACGCCGAAGAGGTATCAGTCCGGCGCAACCGATTTCGACGGCTGCATCAGCCAGGTCGGCGATGCCATGGTCCGTACCGCGCACTATGAAGCGGCGCATATCATGCTGACGCGCGCCACGCGGTTCTCCACCCTGAAGCGCTGGGCGATGGAAGTGGCGAAGCGGCGCGGTATGAAGCGGGCCGAGGTGGCGCTCGCCCGCAAACTCGCGACCGTCCTTCACCCCATGTGGGTTGACGTCAGCGCGTTCCGTTGGGGCAAGGACACCGTCCCGCCGTAAAAGCGAAACGAGGTGGCGAAGCAGGCCGCCGACGGCGCTGCTTTCTCCGAGGTCCCGTCGCCGGGACGAGGGCCTGGCAAGGGCGGGAGTAGTCCTGTGAAGGCTTCGGCAAATCACGCGTCCTAGATTGACCTGCCGGCTCTGGATCTGATGGCATGATGTGGCAGCCTTCGTGCTGACCACGGACAGAAGCATGATCCTGGCGGCGTGATGATCACGGAGGGACTTGACGAGCAAGGATCCATTACAGAAGGACCACTGGTGAGACCGAACCGCGTGTATTAAACACTATCTAAGTTAACCACCCGAATGCGACCAGCACATGCAGCGGGTGTCGCGCAGGCGCTGTGCAGCCCTGGTGTGATCGCTGGGACATATATGAATTCTCCTCACCATTCGATGAGGAATCATCGTTGTTTCACGCTGAAATCAAGCAGATAAAAGGAATTCGCCGCGAGCGATCTGAACTCGCACTGCCGCTATCGTCAAATCTTCTTATACGGAGAACACTATGTTCGTGCGCAGCCTACGAGATGTTGAAGCCACTGACCACTTCGTTGAGTGGGGCAGTGGTACCAGCCACCGTCTTTTGACGGCAAAGGACGGAATGGGCTTTACCGTCTGCCACACGGTAGTGCGCGCCAATACTGTCTCACTGCTCCAATACCGCAACCACTTAGAGGCCTGCTATTGCATTGATGGGGAGGGCGAGGTCGAGGACATGGACGGCAATGTCTTTCCAATCCGGAAAGGCGACATTTACGTGCTCGACAAGCACGATAAACACTACTTGCGCGGGGGCCTGAACGAGGACCTCGTTCTCGTCAGCATCTTTAATCCGCCGCTCAAAGGCACCGAGCGCCACAACTTAAGTGACCAGTCAGGCTCGGCCTATTGAGTCGTAAGAATGCGCGGTGTTGTGGGTGTCGGTCCCAAAATTAGCGGCTAAGGCTATTAAAGGCTCCCTTCTTGAGCTTCATGCTATTGGCAATGATCTCGAACCATGAACATACTTCCTGACCGATATGTGCGACTGGGAGCATTGCTGCGGCCGCAGTCGCCATCAAGGGAATCCCACGTAACGCATCGGCGCATCGTCCCGACGTGGTCCGCAGAAAAATTGCGGACGCGTCCGCCCAAGGCCCCGGGGCATCCGTCCCGTTTTGGCTTGCGCGCGCACGATGGTCAAGTCGGTCATCAACACTCCAAGTCGGCTTCGCAGGCAAGCGGCGCGAGCCGCATGCCTATCTGGATCCAGCGATAGTACGCCGCTTCACCGCCTGGTAGTCGGGTCGATCGCTCGATCGCGCCAACGGCCACCCGCCGTATCATCCACGATATTCCGGTTCGGCCAGCGGCCCCTCGCCTGCCTTTCAGACGACTGGCAGAAAGCCACGCCGAGCTCCCAAAATCAGCGTTGGGTCTGGTTTGCTCCCTTGTTGGCTCCCGGTCCGTCGTGTCCATCCGAGAGGGCCGCAGGATTTTGTGCGCCGCGCGTGGTAACGTCGGTTCATGGAGATCGATGAGGACAAAATCGACGATGCCGTTTTGGCGCTGTTATGGCTGACGCTGCATAACGAGCATTGTGCCTGGAAAGGCTTCGACTGGGCAACGACGGATCGGCTTCACAAGAAGGGAATGATCGGCGACCCAGTCAACAAGTCGAAGTCATTGATCCTGACCGATGAAGGCTTGGAGCGTTCAGAAGCGTTGTTCCGGAAGCTGTTTACCCGGCCGCCGCAATAGCGGTCCCTTGTTGTGCCTCCACTGCCAAGGCAGCAGGTCGTGCAGGCGGGAGACGGGAAGATCGGCGATGCGGGCGAACACATCGGCGAGCCACGCCTTTGGGTCGACGTCGTTGAGACGGCAGGTCGTGATGACCGAGAGCATGATGGCGGCACGATCGGCCCCACGCTGGGAACCGGCGAAGGTCCAGTTTCGACGCCCGAGTGCAATTCCTCTCAGAGCGCGCTCGGCCGTATTGTTCGTGAGACAAATCCGGCCATCTTCGAGGAAACGGGCAAAACCATCGCATCGCTTCAGCATGTAATCGATCGGCTCGATCACCTCGGACGATTTGCTGAGCGTGGCGCACTCCCGTTTCAGCCACTCGTGCATGTCATCGAACAGCGGCTTGCTCTTTTCCTGCCGCGCGGCCAACCGTTTTGCGGCGCTCAATCCATTGATCTCGCGTTCAATCTCAAACAGCGCATCGTACCGTTGGACGGCCTCCAGGACGATCGGCGAGATCGGCTTGCTCTTGCGTTTGCGGTCGCGGGCATTTTTCTGTCGGCCAGTTCAAAGAATTTGCCCCGCGCATGCGCATGGCAAAAGGCGAAGGTGATCGCCATACCCGGCCGGGTGCTTCTGCGGATGCTCGCCGCGGCGGTCGCTCGACGCATAGTATATGGCCGCCGGCGCTGCCGCTCCGCCGTAGGACCGGTCATCGCGCACGTAGGTCCATATTCGCCCGGTCGTGCATTTGTCTTCGGCCTGAATGGGAATGGTGGTGTCATCGCCAAAAAGCCGCTCGGCCGCGAAGACATGCGTCTCGATCAGGTCAAAGATCGGCAGGAGCGCGGCCGTTCCATACCCGACCTGGTCGGCCGTCTCGATCACTTTGAACCGGCACGGAACCTCCTCGAGCGTCTCGGTGACGTCCCCGCCCAGCTTGGACAGGCGCGACCCGCCACAGCATGCGCAGGTGACTGGGGGATCGATCACCACGCGCTCGCGCTCGATATCCTCCGGCCACGGCTTTCGCACCGGCCGTTTGCGCGTGAACGAACGCACGCTCGAGGTCTTGGCGGCAGCCGCCTGCGCTGCGGCTTCATCCTCCATCGCCGCCATCACCAGCTCTTCGAGCTGCAATTCCATCTGGTCGATCAGGCGCGCCGTGCGCTCGGATCGCCTTCCGCGCAGTTCGCGCTTCAGCTTTTCGATCGCCAGCTCCAGACTGGCAATCACGGCCTCGCTGTCCGACGGCATGGCCTGCGCATTGGCGGCTTGCGCCACCGCAATGTCCCGCTCGGCGACGACGGTGTCGCGCTCGGCAACAACGACATCACGTTCAGCCTGCAACATCTCACGCTCGGAAAGCAGCGCCAGATAGGCACTCGCAAGGTCCGCAGCAAGATCCACAGGCTTCGAGGTCATGAAACCATTCCGCCGGTGAGATCGCTACCGCGCCGCCCTCCATATTCGGCCAGATAAACCGGCCCTTCTCCAGCCGCCGGGTAAAAAGGCAGGCGCCCTGACAACGGATCATGCTTCAGAACCTCCTGCACCCGAAGCGCCGGGAGGGAAAGCCACAGCGCTTGTCCATATCCCCCGTCGAAAGCCAGATCTTGACCCCTGTTCCCATCGGAAACGGGTTCACCGCAGCGCCTCCAGTCCGCGCAGGATCCGAAGCAGCGCGTCAACGTCGACATCGCGTCCCACGATCACACGGCGACCATTGGCGCTGACAACCTCCATAAGCCCACTTTGTGCCGTCGAAGAATTGGTCGGCGCAACGACCGGCATGTCTGGCTCCGGGACTAACAGTGCAGGAATAAACCCTTTACTCGCCCCGGCCATTGCCGAGCCGTCCCTCGCGAGCTGCTTTACGCCAATGGTTCAACTGAAAGCGTGTGATCCCATGGCGACGTGCTGTTGGCGTGACCTGACGCGGGCGGAGTAACTCTACGCCACGATTGCAAGTTTGGCCTCGTTGCTGAAACGGCGACGCCACCCGCTATCGACAATCTCGATACGGCTAACTTGCGGCCGCTTCTCTATCGTTAAATCCACGGTTCTCACACTGTCTATATTGACGTCCATATAAACAGAAACCCCAGTTCGCCTCACTTCTACCTGCTGGCGATGGATGCGCAACATCTGAACAGCACTCGCGCGAGCCCGGACGAGGTCGCGCATGGCCTCATGACCTTCATCGAGCACCCAGACCGCCGTCAGCTCGTCGGCCCGTAATAGCCGGGCGAGCGAAATGGCATCGCCCGGTTCGTCTTGACCCGGTCACCTGGCTTCCTCGGGATCAACGATGGAGCGACGACGATGCATTCGTGACCGAGTGAGCGGATCAGCCGGTATAGCCCGTAGCCGGTGGGACCTGCACCATAACAGAAATGGATCTGCTCAAACTTTGCCGCAATCCGCTGAATCGCGCGGCGCATCCCGGTATCAGAAGCCTCGACCTCTCGCCCCAATAACGGATCTCGCCGGTTCGACCGGACTAGGCAACGGCGATAGCATTGTGACGCTTCGCAACATCGATTCCGACAAAAGCTTCTCTATAATCAGATACGGCTCGTCCTCCTGTTATGAGGATCGGCCCGGCCTGTCCGAGCAACCCTCGGAAGAACAGCTTAGCGCGAGCCACCTCACTCCCGAACAAGGACACACGGTCTTACATCTCGATCAGGTCGCCGATTAGATTGTTCCGCCCCATTCTTCTGGTCCCATCATGGGAGGGCCACACAGGCCGATCCCGGAGAGAAGCGCGATACTGCGAAGACATCAACCATAGGATACGGACAGGTCAGAAGGTGCTTGACCTCACCACGCCGAATAGAGAAGACAACCGCTCCCTGAGACACGATCCATTTCCCGTCGAAGCAACCCCGCAGGCAGTAAGTAGAGGTGTGAAAGTGAATGGCAACTACTAAGGTTAGCAGCGGTGGATGGCGTGGATGTAGTGCTAGGATTATCGTGTCCATCACGACGCACTCACTAGATAAGTGCAACGTGGAACCTCTAATCCGCCTTTGTTTGCACATGTCATCACCTCTCGCGCGTGAAAGGTTCACGATGTCGCTTCCTTCTTGTCGCGTCGACTTATCAAGGGCAAAACGTTCGAGGACGCCATGATCAGTAGCAACGGGTCTAGCAGCCAAGCCTGCGTCGAATCCTGCCGCACCGTTTCTGAGGCCTTTGTGGAGTGCGTGCAGAAATATCCTGAAAGTATCGCAGTTCAGTGCGGTGATGAGCGAATGACTTACCGAGAGCTATTTCGTGCGGCATCTTATGTGTCCCGTCGGCTATCTGAGTGCGGTGTGGGCACAGGTGACATTGTCTTGATTAATCCGTCCCGTCACTTGGACACAGTGTTCCTTATCGTAGGAATTCTGCTTCGGGGAGCGATAGTGTGTCCGCTCGATCTTCCCGCGCGCGAGGCGAAGACGCGGCATATCGTTGAGACTTCAGGGGCTAGGTTTGCGCTTGTTACGCCTAATACTCCCATCGCTGCCGATGTGCGCAAGCTCTTCGACTTTTTCCGTGTCCAAACGGTTCTTGTCGAGCGGCAAGCAAACTACGAGTTGTCAAGTGATCAACATCACGCAACAACCGAGTCAGGCTGCTATCTCCTTTTCACGTCCGGTACGACGGGCGCACCGAAAGGGGTGCTCATGTCAAATAGGGGGCTCGCCAACTTGATCCGCTGGGACACATCCCACAGAAGATGTGAACCCAGCACGATCCATCTGCAATTCGCATCCTTCCATTTCGATATTGCGTTTCATGAGTTGTTTGCTGCAATCAGTTCGGGAGGAACGGCGGTCTTAGCAACAAGCGAACAGCGGCAGGATGTCCGGCTACTCCAAGAGGTACTCTCTTCAAGTCGCATCGAACGGGCGTACCTGCCGTACAGTGTTCTAAATCAGCTGGCACTTGCGTCGTCTACATTCACCAAACCGCTTTACCTCACGGAAATTACTACGGCTGGGGAACAGTTGAAGATCAACAGCCATATTAGGTCGTTTTTCCAGCGCCTAGGCGCTGTACTGTACAACAATTACGGGTCAACAGAGGTGCAAGACGTTACATCGCTACAACTCGACGGAGATCCTAATCAATGGCCGGATCTGCCATCAATCGGCTTTCCCATCGCGGGCATGGAAGTGGGTGTACTCACTTCCAGAGGGGTCACTTCGGATCCGGGATCTGAGGGACAAATCGTAGTCAGAGGGCCACAGGTCGCAATGGGGTACATGCAGACCGGCACCAACGGACTGGTGGCCCTCCCTGCAACCTCTACAAGTGCAGCTAACGAGTACCTCACGGGCGATCTCGGAGCTATCCTGGCTGATGGTAGGATTGTAATCACGGGGCGGATTGACCGGCAAGTGAAGATCCGCAGCCAACGGGTCGACATTGCGGCTGTAGAAGCCGCGATGGAACGTTCTCGATACATCAGACAGGCTGCAGTTGTAGCAACTGAGATCGGCGGGCGAGTTGAACTGATAGGTTTCGTGACGGTGGCCGAGAAGTCTACTGAGGACCTCCTGCAAGAAGATGCTAGAACAATTGTTCTCCAGACACTGGATGAGGTAGCTGTTCCTTACCGCATCTATACGGTGTCGACGTTTCCCTTGACATCGACCGGAAAGATCGACCGCGGTGCACTTGAGGCCAGGGCGTCCTCCACCGCTTCGGTGCTGCCTTCCGTTCGACGCAAGGAGCAAAGTTTTGAGCAAGCAATCTCTGAGATCTGGAATGATGTTCTCCCTGGTGGTGAGGGGCGAAGGTTCGGTGAAGCAGGAGGAGATTCACTTAGTGCGATGCAGCTGGTAGTACGCCTGCAGCAAGAACTGCAGGTTAACGTCTCGGTAGCAGACATTTCTATTGAGACTACGCAGGAGTCGATCCTCAAAATTATAAGAAGTCGTGCCGCCACCGGCGAAAGCGAGCTGACCTTTGCTCCTTCGCGGCGAAAGGCCGTGGCAATAATTGGCATGGCAGGTCGTTTTCCTGGAGCCCGTTCAGTTGACGATCTTTGGCGCGGACTTCTAAGGAATGACGTCTTCCTGACGACGTCCACGAACGATCCACCGACACTGGCGGGATGCGACCACTTCGTCAGGACCGGTGGATTTCTTGACGACCATGACTATTTCGATGCCGATTTCTTTGGGATCAGTGAGCGTGAAGCGTCGTTGATGGACCCGCAGCATCGCGTTTTCTTAGAATGCTCATGGCAAGCGCTCGAGAACGCCGGCTATGCACCGACAAGGGTGCCTTATCGGACAGGCGTATACTCTGCCAGTGGCTCGAACACTTATCTCATCAACAGTATTTTGCCTACGGTGATGAAAGACACCAGTGGGCCTTTCTTGAGCCACCGGCTGATTCAGCATATCGAAGAGATTCTCGTCGAGCAAGGCAACTCTCCCGATCAAATCTCAATGAGGGTATCAAACAAGCTAAATCTGACAGGCCCCAGCGTCTCTATAGGTTCGGCCTGCTCAGGTGCATTGGTCGCAGTCCATTATGCTGTCCAGGCCATTCGTGGCCGAGAAGTCGAAATGGCAATTGCAGGTGGCGTATCAATCTGCACGCCGCAGCGTGTGGGTTATTTTGCGCACGAGGGACTGATCCTATCACCGACGGGCGTCTGCAGACCGTTTGATGCGACAGCTGACGGAACGGTGTTTGGAAACGGATGCGCGGTCCTCGCTCTAAAAGACTATGATCTCGCGGTTCGCGATGGCGATCAAATCTTGGCCGCGATTGTTGGTACGGCTGTCAACAACGACGGCGGCCGCAAACTGAGCTATTCAGGGCCGAGCCTGGAAGGTCAGGTTGAAGTTATCAACGCAGCTCTGGAGGACGCTGGTCTTACTTCCTCCGAAATTGACTACGTTGAGGCACATGGGACTGGTACGCCGGTTGGCGATTCCATTGAGATCGCGGCGCTCCTGGCAACATACGGCGAAGCCAAAGTCGCTGAAGATTGCCTGATCGGATCCCTAAAGGCTAACATCGGCCACCTTGATGAAGCGGCAGGTGCAGCTGGATTGGTTAAAGCAACCCTCTGTGTTCAACAAGGCAAAATCCCGGCCATCCCGACTTTCCAGAATGCAAATGAGCGAGTGACCCTAAACGGATCCCGACTGAAAATCGCGCACGGGCAAGCACTGAACTGGCAGAGCCGACCGGGAAGACCAAGACGAGCAGGCATCACCTCCTTGGGGATAGGAGGGACCAATTGTCACATCATCCTTGAGAGCCGCGAAAACCATCGTGAACCTGAGCAAGAGCCTCGTAGTTCTCAGCAGCACGAAATCTTCGTGCTATCGGCTCAAACACCCCAACAACTGATCAGACTTTGCCAGGACGTGCACAACCTCCTTGCTTCGTCTAATAAACATCTGGATTTGCGGGATATATGTATGACCTCCTGCGTCGGCCGCAGGCCGGAACGATTCCGCATCGCTCAGCCGGTTTCTAGCAAAGTCGAGTTGTCCCAGTTCCTTGATGATGTAATCAAGGGAACGCTGTTGCCTTCTGATAGTGCAGGTCCAACTAAAGTTGCCGGGTTATTTACTGGCCAGGGATGCCAACGTGCGGAGATGGGTACAGAGCTTGCGAATGCTTTTCCTGTTTTCAAGAACGCGATGGAAGATTGCTTCAAGCGCATGAGAACTAGCCATGGCATCGACCTTGAGCAGGTGGTGGGAGAGCCCCCTGGCTCGCAACCGCGAATAAATCTCACGCAGTTTGCGCAGCCGGCGATCTTCGCGTTCGAGTACGCCATGACGTGTCTATTTCGGTCTTTTGGGGTTCAGTTTGAGCAGGTGGCGGGCCATAGCTTAGGTGAAATTGCGGCGTGGGTTGCTGCCGGTGCCCTGTCGCTAGATGACGCGTGCGTCCTCGTTTCCGAGCGGGGACGATTAATGGGGGACGTTCCCGCCGGACTCGGTGCAATGGCCGTCGCCAAAGGAAGCGCACAAGATCTTACACTCCTCGTCTCCAATTTAAGCGACGGTGTGACTGTCGCGGCGTTTAATTCACCGAACACCGTCGTATTGGCCGGTGGCCGAGATGCTATGGCAAAGCTTACTGATGCTGGTGAAGTGTCCGGTTGTAGCGTCACCCCACTGCCAGTATCTCACGCATTCCATTCCGAGCAGATGCGCTCTATAATTAACGAATACACATCTGTCATCGCGCGGCTTTCCTTCTCTGACCCAGTAATTCCTGTCGTCTCTTCGGTCACAGGAGCGACTCTTCCAGGCAATCTCGACTGGACCGGATTTCTTACGGATCACGTCATGGAACCAGTCCGCTTTGACCATGTGCTTCAGTACATGCTTGAAGATAAATCAACGGTTTTCGTGGAGCTCGGACCTAGACCGATGCTTGTTGGTCTCGGTATGGAGAATGACCCCAACGCTGAGAGGACCTGGATTGCCTCTTGCCGCAGCTCTTGTGAAGTAAAAACCTTCCTCACGGCCATCGCGGAATTGTTCAGGCTTGGCGTCGATATCCGATTCGACGATCTTGCTTCTCAGGAGCCGTGGCACCGCATATCCTTGCCGACCTATCCCTTTCGCAGGAAGCAATTCAGCTGTACCCCAGCAACTCGCTCGGATCCAATTGCTATGCCGGCTGCGTTCGATCATCCTCGCAACCAATCGAGTGTTGAATCGATCCACACTAGAGGCGGGCTCAAATCACCAGATCCAGACCAAACCGAAGAGGACGTCTTGCGGCTCATTTCAGAGCAGATTGCTATGCTTCTCGGGGAACGGGATGTTTTAGCCATCGATCCGGATCTCGAATGGCGCGACCTTGGTCTAGATTCGCTGGGCTTGATCGAATTCCGTAATGAGCTGCGGAAATCTGTTGGAACAACTGCATCTTCGACCGTGATCATGAGTAGCCGAACCCCGCGCCGTCTTGCGAAGGAATTACACGAGACTGCCTCACGACTGCATACAACATCGGAGCATCTGTCCCGGAAAGATGCTCGACTTCTTCTTATTCCCGGCATCACAGGAGAGCCGATGGACTTCGCAGCACTCCTCCCCCTACTCGGTGATCTTCCATTTGAAATCCTTGAATACCCAACAGAGCTTGATCCCTGGCAAAATGAGATTGAACCGTCTGATATTATCATCCCGATGACTGCTCGTGCCAAAGAGGCAGCAAATGGCAAACCCGTAATTCTCGTTGGTTACTCTTTTGGCGGAAAAATCGCAAACGAGGTTGCCGTCGAGCTTCATCGGCAGAATGTCAACGTTGCGCGAGTAATCATTTTGGACATCCCGGCGAGTGCATCCCCAGCAATCTCGGTAAGTGACCAGGCCCCACGATCCCTGGACCAGAAGAGCTTCAATGCAATGCTATCAGACATGCCCGCAAAGGCATTCGATGCATTGGATCTTGCTTGTGCTAGCAGAGCGATCGATCCCAATCTGAAACAAACAGCCGCGATCTATTGGGCAAACAGCATTATCGCACCGAAGTTTGAGGCCAGCGAAACGACCATCCCGCTCACATTTGTAAGAGCGGCAACAGTGGGAGTCTTCGGCAGCCAACTGCCAACGGAGAAAGCGACCTCAGTTGATCCCACATGGGGATGGAAGAGAGTTGCAGCCGAGGTGGATGTTCATGTCGTTCGTGGAGACCATTTCACCATCATGCGGCATGACAACGCGCCGCAGATTGCGGAGTTGATAAAGCAAATTCTCTATGTTGATTAGAGGGGCTGCAAATACGGGACGGACCGGCCACGGGTAAATCCCTCCACAGTGAATGGATAAGAGTGCGGCGGTTTGAACTGCTCTACAGTTGCTGCCGCCAGCCCGATAACCGTCGCGATAGCAATGGCGACGGTAGCCCTTGTAACTTCTCATTAGCCGCATCTGCCATGCTTGCGGATGCGGTGGCGGACGAGAGACCTAAGCCCCTCGGGACACCAAGCCCATGGCAGAGCTGGGTCTTGGGCCGCCGTTCCATCAAACCCGAACAGTCGCCGGGGTCGCAAGCGAAGCCCGATTGGGCCAGGATGGGGGAAAATGGACGCGACTTCCGTAGGCGCCGACGTTTCGCAAGACTGGTTGGACGTGCATGTGCTGCCGACAGGCCAGCGCTTCAGGGTTGGCAATGACGATGCCGGCATTGCCGAGCTGCGGGAAAGGCTCTCCCGGCTTTCACCGGAGCGGATCGCGCTGGAGGCCACAGGCGGCCTCGAGCGGCTGGCGGTCGCGGCGATGGCAGCGGCGGGTCTGCCGGTGGTCGTGGTCAATTCGGCGCAGGTCCGCGCCTTCGCCGACGCGCTCGGTACGCGCGCCAAGACCGATCCGATCGGCGCGGCGCTGATCGCCGCTTACGTCAACGCCGTGCGGCCGCAGCTGCGGCCGTTGCCCGCCGCGACGACCCGCGCGCTGGCCGACCTCGTCGCCCGTCGGCGCCACATCGTCCAGATGATCATGGCCGAGCAGAACCGTTTGCGTACGGCGAGCAGCCGTCAGGCCCTCAAGAGCATTAGGCGGCTGCTTGCCGCGCTGAAGCGCGAGTTGGAAGCAATCGACGCCGACATGGACGGCCACATCCGCAAGTCGCCGCTGTGGCAGGTCAGCGAGAAGCTGCTCATCTCCATGCCCGGCATGGGACCGACGGTGGCGAGAATTCTGCTCGCCGAACTGCCCGAACTCGGCAGCCTCGACCGCCGTCAGATCGCCGCGCTCGCAGGGCTGGCACCCTTCACCCGCCACTCGGGCAAGTGGCGCGGCAAGAGCTTCGCCGGGCGCAGTTCCGTGCGCGCGGCGCTGTTCATGATCGCTCTCGCCGCCATCCGAAACAACCCTCACCCTCAAGGCACTCCGCGACCGCCTCGTCCCCGCCGGCAAGGCCAAGATCGTCGCCGTCGTCGCCACTACGCGCAAACTGCTCACAAGCCTCAACGCCATGATCCGGGACCAAAAACCCTGGCAAACCGCTTGACGGCAAAAAAAGTCGCTCTCGCCTCTGACCAACCCATGATCTCAGGTCCTGGATGAGGGGCAAAGTTCGACGGTTACGAACATTGTGAATACCAGACTTTAAGCTTTGTTGATCTTGTGCGAAGCGATCTTCTCAGGGCAAAAGGGCTCACAATCCATCCCAAGCCTATAGCCCCTAGGCACTGGCGGCTTAACATGGCTGATGGTGTGACTAAGCAACTTTTCTGGGGTCTTTTGTCCAGCATTTGCAGATGTACTCGCAAGCCGTGAGGCCTTGAGGATCTTGAGGCGGCGAGAGAAGTTGTGGCTGAGAGGAAGTAGGCGAGGCGACGACGCAATTGATCATGGCGGTCGTAATAGTCGCGGTTTGACCGTGGGCCCTTGATTGTTCTTTTTCGTTCGGGGTTCGACATCGCCCTTGGCGCAGGCATTTCGAAGTCATATGTCCATATGATTCGCCGGCCGCCGTCGCTTTCCTTGATTAAGGGGATGGCCGAGCCGCTCTGGCGGCTGCTCACCCTTTGTCGCCCAGGGCCTCGTCCATTCTCCTCAAGAACCTCCTGCATCACCGCTCGCAGTCCATTGGGCTTCGCCAGCAGAATGTCCTTGAGTGCGGCGGCGGTTTTATCTTCAGTCCTGGTTATGGTGCCGTTCCTCGTGAGGGAACCGGATGACGTGAACGTCACCAGGCTGCCATGACCGCCCCCTCAGAGACTTTGCAGAACCTTCAGCACAGTAGCTATTTTGTATGGCCGGCGGATCGCCTTGGTCGTCGTGGGGCTTCTGTGTAAGAATTTGTCTCATGCGAATCTAAAAGGTTGCAGCAGCAAAATCCGGGGCCAACATCTAGATGGCTGCTTTGTGGCGGGTTTGTCCGGTCTGCAACATCGTGATGTCGACCTGACGCTAGCTGCGAACTCATTAAGTCATTGATTAAGATGCAGAACAGTTTTCTGGTGTTCTTTTTGCAAGATTGGCACGACCTTTGAAAGTCCTTGGCCGCGGTTCACCAGGAACCGCAGATTACTCGGCACCGCGTCGTTACTGCTTGGCGATGCTCTACCGACGACGATGCACAAAGCCGCAGTCTCTGACAGTCGGCAGCTTGTGCTTCAATGACAATTGGCTGCGGAGGAGAGGCTATGGAACGCCCGCGGATGGCTGCGTTCTCTCAAGTTCGAGAGCCGAGGTGTAGAGTAACCGATCAGCTCTCGTTGATCCCGTCGATGCCTTCCCTGGAACCAGCCAAGGAGGCGTTTCCGGTCGAACTCGGCCGATTTCTGGAGCAGACCGATGGTGTTGCTCGATCCGAGCAACTGTTCGACCTGTTATCGGCCTTTGCCCTTCAGTATGAGTGCCCGTGGGTTGCCTATAGTTCTCATTCAGCCGACCAGATCCTGAAGTCGGTCCGACGGGCACCGGCCCTCATGAGGTATCCTGATGAATGGCAGGAACATTATGTCCAGATGGGATATGACAGGATTGATCCCATCATCAAAAAGAGCCGAAAAGCGTTGGGCGCCTTTCGATGGAGCGAGGCGTACAATGACATAAGCACGACGGAAGTGGAACGGCGGTTTTTCGACGAGGCCGCAACATTTGGTTTAAAGTCGGGCATCAGTGTTCCATTGCATGGGCCCGGCGTCGGCTTCGCCATCATGAGCTTTGCTCGACCCTCCTGCCGAGAACTCCAAAACAGAACAATCACCTACTTGCAACTTGCCGCGTTACATTTCCATCTGAGAGCCGCGCCGGCCGTGAATTCGCGCTGCATAGAGGAAGCTCCTAACCTTTCTCAAAGAGAGCAAGAGTGTATTCTGTGGGCGGCAAGAGGGAAATCGTCTTGGGATATAGGAGTTATTCTGGGAATTTCCGAGAACACGGTGAATTTCCACATAAAGAAGGTATTGCGAAAGCTGGATGTGGGTAGCAGAACGGTCGCCGCTGTAAAAGCAGCGAGCCTCGGGATTATCGAATTGTGAAATGCGGGTCAAGAAGCGTGAAACCCGCTGGGCCGACACAGCGCCCTCGCCTAACTTCTTTCTCTCGGCTGCAATGGAAGACCGTACGCTCGCATTTTGTTGTATAGGGTCTTTCGAGATATGCCGAGATATCGCGCGGCTTCACCGCGGCGAAAGCGGTGGCGCTGAAGCGCATCGAGGATCCATTCCCGCTCATCCCCCGGATGTGGATGCGGCGCGTCCGCGTTTGCGTCGCCGAGCGGCGGCAAATGCTCGGCCTTGATCCAGTCGCCTTCGCAGCGGATGGCGGCCGTTTCGAGCACGGATCTGAGCTCGCGGATATTTTCTGGCCAGCCATAGGTCATCAGAACTCGGTAGGCCGAGTGGTCCACCGACAACTTCCGGCTGCGCCGGTCCTTTCGGAGCGCTTGTAGGAAGTGTTCGGCGAGGAGTGGAAGGTCTTCAAGGCGATCGCGCAGAGGAGGAAGAAAGACGTGACCGGGCGCGAGACGCGACTCCAGCGAGGGTATCAGCAGCCCGCTCGAGCCCAACTCAGAGAGCGGCCGCATCGATGTTAGGATCAGGCGGCCTTCGAACCGCCCTCTCTCGTTGTCGCCCAGGCGCCGATAAGCGCCTGTCTCAATGACTTCTACCAGACGTTCCTGAGCGTCGATGCACAGGCTTTCGATATTCTCGATCAAGAGAGTTGCCTTGGGATGGTACTGCAGCAGCCCAAGCACTTTCCTCCCGCCCTCGCTCGGGGCGAAGCCAAAAAGCGATTCTCCACTTGCGTCTTCGGAGGTGATGAGCTTGCTGCCGGGACGTCTGGCGGCTTCATGAATGCCTCGTGCCAGAAGCTTCTTGCCGGTTCCGGCTTCCCCGGTAATCAGAACCGGTAGAGCAGAGGCGGCAAGCTTTTCGATCCGTTGCTTTATTTGCTGGATTGAAGGTGACCGCCCGACGATCGAGTATTCGCGCTGCACATGCTCGAGCCGGCGCTCCAGTTCATCAATTCGCTTTTGCAAGGTGCCGACGGATTTGAAAGCCGATGTAATCTGCTCCATGGAGGCTTCGAGTGGCACCCGATCGATGGTGGAGCCGCCAATGTATCCGTCTGCCCTGGACAGCGCGGATACCTCGTACATTTGGTCGGGGCTCACGATAGGGCCGCCCTCGAGGACACAAAGAGTGCCCTCTGAGATCGCCCGTATCTGACGGAAAATGACCTTTGCATACTCAGCCGCTTGCCTCAGGCTGAGCTCTGTGCGGCTTCCGACAGTCCCTCCGACGTTCCAACCGAGATTGAGATTTATGATGTCTACGCCGGCGGTCGCGGCCTGCTGAGCTTCGTCCACAGTTCGAACATAGGCGAGCGTCGCCATATTTCTTTTCTGAGCGGCCCGAAGCATTTCAAGCTCACGCTGGAACCCCAGCCCTGCTCGCTCGATATCGGCCCGAAACCGTCCATCGAGAAAAATGGAGGTGGGGAAGTTTACAATTGCGCCAAAACCAGCATCCGCAATTCTTTCCAGTTCAGCTTCTATCGAAGACCGCGGATCGAAAGCACTGGCCCCGAAAAAGACTGGAACTTTGGCGAAAGGCAGGATCTCTGACTTTGCGAAATCCAGGACAAAGTCATTGCTCTTGCGCAGTGCGAGCAGGGAAAAGATAGAAGGGGCGCCCATGCTACGCAAACGCCCTGCATTCAGAGCAAGGATAAAGTCTGCGCCGCCCCGCGAGGCTGCCTGGGCGGCCATTCCCGTGCCGATCGCGGCGCCGACGAGCGTCGTGTTTGGCTTGCCAAGCGTCGCCTTGAGTGTCGCGACAATCTCCGCTCTTGCATGCGCGGAAGCGGAGAATTCAGGGCGATGAACCCCGAGATGAACGATCGGATCAGCCATTGTGAGGCTAACCTACATCTTATCGTTACTCGATCGAAGCCCCCTCTCGGTAGGACTGGAGAAATTCCTGTACTTTTACCGGTTGACCCAGTCGGACGCTTTCGATCGCTGAGAATACGAGCGCAACGGACTGCAGATTCTCCCAGACGCTGGTTGACATCGGCGGGCCGCCATCGAGCCACTGGCAAAACTGCTCAATCAACAGTGCGTTCTGCCACTTCTTACCAGGTAACAGCGACACCTGCTGACCTTTTCCTTGGCGGCTCGCTTGTCGCAGCCGCATCGGGTAGCGGCGAAATACCTCGATCTCACGATGGTCGAGGATAGCCGTCCCGCTTTCCCCCTCCACCCGAACATATTCGAAAGCCCAATCGTTAAGACCCGTGGCTTGTGCCGAAGACCCTTCATAGACCCCATGAGCGCCGTTCGCAAAGTCCATCAAGACTATGGCATCTGTGTCGCCCTTGTAATCTGCCCATTCCGGCTTCCACGTGCGGGCATAGATCGACGTGCAGGGTGCGCCGGCGAGATCGGCCATGATATCCAGGTGATGGACAGCGCCCTCGATAAGCATCGGATGCATCATTTCGTGGCGAAAGCGCCCCCAGGAATCATAGAGGCGGAAGTCTCCGGCAAACCGACACGATACCGTATTGATGCGGCCGATGGTGTCGGCGCTGACGAGCGCTCTCAACGTCGATTTGTCCTGATCGAACCGGTGGCTCATCGTCACGCCCATGTTTAAGCCGGACTTCCTCACTTTCTCAGCGATACGGACGGAGGCCTCCAT
The DNA here is from genome assembly GCF_002531555.1 of Sinorhizobium sp. BJ1. Lineage (NCBI taxonomy): Bacteria > Pseudomonadati > Pseudomonadota > Alphaproteobacteria > Hyphomicrobiales > Rhizobiaceae > Sinorhizobium > Sinorhizobium sp. BJ1. The sequence goes on along the minus strand of NZ_NWTH01000023.1, from coordinate 88,633 downwards.
GGTGTCGGCGATCGGCTTCTCGGACAGGATGTGCATGCCGCGGGCAAGGGCCAGGTCGACGATCCCCTCGTGCAGAGCTGGCGGAATGACGATGGTGCAAAAGTCGGCATCCACCATCTGGAAGGCTTGCGCGGCCGAGGTGAAACACTGTTCGGCCTTCAAGCCGAGATGCTTGCGGCTGATTTCGAGCGCCTTGGCGTCGATGTCCACGAGGCCGACCACCTCAATCGTCCCGTCCGCCACGTTCGGCGGCAGGAACGTGTCGCACCAGCGCTCTCCGAAGCCACCGGCGCCGATATGCAGGACCTTATACGTCATTGATGTTCACCTCCAGGAGGACTTGGCGCACGCGACGGATCAAACCCGCTCGGGACGTACATCGGCAGGCCCATGCGTGTGCTCCCAAAGATGACCAAAGCGCTTCCTGCCTTCGAGCGTCGTCTCGAAATATGCCCCCTTCACGTCGGTCCGCACATGGGGAAGATCATGATGGTGGCCCATGCCGATGGCGACGCAATCGCCGACTTCGACCTCGAAGCCGCGCGAGCCGACGACGACCGTCCCTGCCCCCTCGATGATCACCCAATATTCGTCGCAGTCGTGATAATGGGAATCGAAGTTGGTCGACTTGGGATAAATGACCGGATCCCCCTTGACTGGAACCGGCGTGTCGGGGCCGAGCTTGAACACCCCGCATCCGCCGAGCTCGTTGCCCCATCTGCCATAAAAGACGAGCACCTGTGCGGTCCCGTCGCCGGCATCCGCGGTGAAGGGACCATTAGCCCCATCCATGTCAAGGAACTGGCCTTCACTCAGAACCTGCGCTCCCTTGGCGCTCCTCAAGCGGCAGGACCCGCGCGTGACGAGCAGACGCTGCTTGTCGGCGGCAACGGGAATCGGCAAGGGCTGATCGGTCAAGTCAATGAACTCGAAACCGGTGAGTTCGCACCAGCCCGGCGGCTGGTCTCCACTTCGAAAGACGGACATCTGCTTGCTTTCCCTTCTCACGGTCAGGCCGACTTGCGACGGATCGCCTTGAAGGCTTGCGTCTGGGACTTGATGGCCTCCTCGGTCGGCAACCGCTCCATGCTGCTTGCTCCATAGAAGCCGTGGCAGCCAAGGCAGGCGTCGAGAATAAAGCGAGCGTCTTCCGGATTGGCGATCGGACCACCGTGGCAGAGAATGATGATGTCGTCGCGGATTTCTCTCGCCGCCTTGATGCACTGGCTGATGAGGACGACACAGTCCTCCATGGATTTGCCCGAGCGCGCGCCGATCGCGCCGCCAGTCGTCAGGCCCATATGGCAGACGAGAATGTCGGCGCCGGCCTTCGCCATCGCCACCGCATCTTCGCGGCTGAACACGTAGGGTGTCGTCAAGAGATCGAGCTTGTGCGCCTCAGCGATCATCTCAACCTCCTGGGCATAGCTCATGCCGGTCTCTTCGAGATTCTGGCGGAAGAGCCCGTCGATAAGACCGACGGTCGGGAAGTTCTGCACGCCGGCAAAGCCGATCGCCTTCAGTTCGCGCAGGAAGCTCGGCATGACGACGAACGGATCCGTGCCGTTGACGCCAGCAAGCACTGGCGTGTGCTTCACGACTGGCAGAACCTCGCTCGCCATGTCGACGACGATCTGGTTGGCGTTGCCATAGGCGAGCAGTCCGGCGAGCGAACCGCGGCCAGCCATGCGGTAGCGGCCGGAATTATAGATCACGATCAGATCGATATCGCCGGCTTCCTCGCTTTTGGCCGACAGGCCCGTTCCGGCGCCGCCGCCGATGATCGGCTCGCCGGCGCGGATCTTCTTTTGGAAACGGTCGATCAGTTCCGCACGAGTGGGACGCTTGACAAGAATATCAGTGCTCACGAAGGGCCTCTTTGAAGTTGGTGACGAGGAGTTCTGCAAATTGCGGATCGTTGATGTGAAGAGGCACGCGGATGAGTTGCCGCTTGGTCGTCCGGCGAAGGGTGCGCTCGAGCGCTGCGAAGAGCGCACTATCTGCTTCAGGGTCGTGGAAGGGCTGACCGGGCGCATCGATCGCCGAGACACCGAGTTCGGGAATCAGGAAGCGGACCGGGCCCTCGCAAAGGTTCAGCCGTTCTGCAATCCATTCGCCGATGCTGTTGCATTCCTCCGGGGTCGTCCGCATCAGCGTGACCTGGGGATTATGGACATGCAGGCGGCGCGATCGGAACTGACTGGGCACCGTGTCCATCGCTCCGAAATTGACCATGTCGAGTGCGCCGCAGGAGCCGACATAGGGTAGTCCGGTCCGGGCGAAGGCACCGAAGCGATCGGCCGTACAGGGGAAGACGCCGCCGATGAGATAGTCGCAGACTTCCGTTGTGGAGACATCAATGCCGCCGACCAGCAGGCCGGAGTCGGCGAGCTTTTCGAAGGACTGACCGCCGGTTCCGGTAGCATGAAACACCAGGGAATCGAAGTCGGCCTCGAGCGCCCGGGTGACCGCCTGAACGCAAGGGGTCGTGACACCGAACATCGTCAGGCCGATCGCCGGCCGCTCGTCCGCCGCAGCGCTCACCTTGTTGAGCACCATGCCGGCGATAGAATGAGCGGCATTGCCCAGCACCACCCGCGAGATGCGGTTGAGCCCGGAAACATCCGTCACCGAATACATCATGCTGATGTCGGTCGGTCCGACATAGGGCGCGACATTCCCGGAGGCGACGGTGGAAATGAGCACCTTCGGCACTCCGATCGGGAGCGCGCGCATAGCAGGCGCGATCAAGGCGGTGCCACCCGTTCCGCCCGCGCCGATGACACCGTCGATATCCTGGCGTGATCGGATGTATTCCACCAGGGCCTCAGACATTGCGGCGACCGCCTTGCCGCGATCCTTGAGCTCTTCGGGTTTTGGCGGGTTCGGATGGAAGCGTGCGACCTCCGACGGCTGGACGTCGACATCGTCGGCTTCCTTATGAAACTCCGAAACAGAAACATCGACCAGGACGGCGTCACACCCTGCCTGCCGGACAAGATCGCGTAGATAGCGCAGTTCGCTGCCCTTGGTATCGCAGGTTCCGACCACATAGACTGTATTCATCGTTCCTCCCGGCCCTTCTCAGTGAACCTTCCACGCCTGACAAAACCGTAGTTGCGCCCGCCGCGGCAAATCAATTGGCGCTGGCCGACGGTTTGGGTAGAATTGGGTAATCGTTTCATGGGTATACGAGTGCACATGCCTTCCACGCTCCCCTCCATTCCGATCGTGACGGATCTCGCCGCTATCGCGGGCGAAGAGCCGCAATCCGTGAGGCTCTATTGCCCCTCCTGCGAAGGATTGGACGGCAGCGCCTACGACAGCTTGGTGCTGCTCCCGATCCACGACGCCAACGAGCGCCTTCTGGCCGAGCTCCGGAATGGGGTTCGGAGCGAGGCCCAAGTTTTTGCGGGCGTGTTCGCCCTTGATCCTTTCCGCCGCCACGTCGACATCCTCAAGGCCCTTAAGGCCGCCGGCTGTCACAGGGTCGTCAATTTTCCGAGCGTGACCGCGATCGACGGCGAAATGCGCGTCAGCCTCGAGGACTTCGGCTACGGAGTCACCGCCGAGATCAATCTCTTGCGGACGGCGGTCGCGAAGGGCTTCAGCGCGCTTGCCGTCGTCGACAGTCTCGGCATGGCGCAGGAAGCCGTCGCGATCGGCGTCAGCGGACTGATCGCTGCGCGGCATGCCAACGACGCCATGCTCGCCGACCTCTTAGAGCTTGCGCATGAGACCTCCCTGGGGCTGTTTCGACTTCCCGACGCCGTCGGCGGAACGTGAACGGATGTTCAGCCGGTAATCCGCGCGCCGGAGTTCGGGTCGAAAAGATGGGCGCTGCCTTTCCTCGGCCTGAGCCAGATTTTTTCGCCAGGCCGCACGTCGGCCCGGTCCCTGAGTACCACGACGACGTCGCGCCCTCCGACCGTGACGTAGAGCTGCGTTTCGGAACCGGTCGGCTCGACGACCACGACCTCTGCAGGAATACCGGTTTCGCCGAGCTCAAGGTGCTCCGGACGAATCCCGTAGGTCACCTCCGAGCGGCCGGTGAGCGTCGGACAGGCATCAACCGGCAGCTCCACGCCTTCCGGGGTCTTTAGAGCCGGACTGTTCGCTAAGACGACCGTCGCCGGCAGGAAGTTCATCGACGGCGATCCGATAAAGCCAGCCACGAAGATGTTGGCCGGTCGATCGTAAAGTTCGAGCGGCGTGCCCATCTGCTCCACCCGTCCCTCGTTCATGACGACGATCTTGTCGGCCATGGTCATTGCCTCGATCTGGTCGTGCGTGACATAGACGGTCGTGATCTTCAGCCTCTGGTGCAACGCCTTGATTTCGGCGCGCATCTGCACCCTGAGCTTGGCATCAAGGTTAGACAGCGGCTCGTCGAACAGGAAGACCTGCGGGTCGCGCACGATCGCCCGGCCCATGGCGACGCGCTGTCGCTGGCCACCAGAAAGCGCGCGCGGATAACGATCCAACAACTTACCGAGTCCGAGGATAGCCGCGGCCTTGTCGACGCGTTCATCGATCTCTGCCCGCGGGCGTTTGCGCAGTTTCAGCGCAAAGCCCATGTTCTCGGCAACGGTCATGTGCGGGTAGAGCGCGTAGTTCTGGAAGACGATCGCCATGTCACGTTCCTTGGCAGGGCGATCGTTGATCACCTCGGTTCCCATCAGGAGATCGCCACCGGAGATCTCCTCCAGTCCCGCCAGCATGCGTAAGAGCGTGGACTTGCCGCATCCAGACGGTCCCACCAGCACGACGAACTCCCCATCCTCGATCTTGAACGAAAGTTGAGGGATGACGGTCAGAGCGCCATAACGCTTTGTGACATTGCGGATAGTTACATCAGTCATATTCTGCTCGGCCCTTCTACTAAGATTGCAGCGACCATGCGGCGGGTCACTTGACGGAGCCCATGGTCATGCCTTGCACCAAGTAGCGCTGCATTATGAAGGCGAAGACGATGACCGGCGTCGACACCAGGAAAGCCGCAGCACCCACGGCGTCCCACTGTACGCCGTATTGGGTTCTAAAGCCGAGCATCGCCAAGGGCGCAGTCGGGCTCACGGACGTGGTCAGGATCAGGGCAAATAGAAATTCGTTCCACACTCCGATGAACACGAAGACGGCTGTCGCCAGCATCCCGCCAAGCACCAGCGGCAACATGATCTTTGTGAACACCTGCCATTCGCTGCAACCGTCCGAAATCGCCGCCTCGCGGAGCGTCGGATGCACCTCCATGAAGAAGCTGCGCATCAGCCAGATCGCGAAGGGAATATTGACAGCGACGTTCATGACGACCAGCGCCTGATAGGTGTCGAGCTGGTGGAGGCGTGTAGCGATCAGATAGACCGGCACGCCGATCGCAATCGCTGGAATGATGCGCGCAATAAGGATCGCCACCAGAAGAGCACCGCCCCGCCTGCTGACATGGGCAAGCGCGTAAGCCGCAGGCGCGGAAACCCCGATCACGAGTACAACGCTCACAATCGTCACCACCGCACTGTTGATGATGTATTTCTGAAACCCGGTCACTTCGAACAGGTGCTTAAAGCCGGCGAGCGTCGGCTCGAAGATGAAGCGGGGCGGCATCGAGATCGTATCGACGCCATGGCGGAAGCCGGTCAGCACCATCCACGTATATGGGAACAGATAGACGAAGGCGAGCACGCACCAGAAGAGTGTCCAGAGCAGCTTGCGAGTGGTGCGGTTGGTTTTGGATGAAATAGCCATGCCTCACCTCCCCTAGTGGCGGTTGACGCTTGCGCCGCGGAACAGGCGCCAGATCAGCGGCGCGCTGATCGCGAGAACGAAGACGACATAGATCCACGAGATCGCGGTGGTTCTGCCGATATCGAAGACCTTGAAGCCTGTGTTGTAGGCGTAGACGCTGAGCGTCGTCGTGACGTTGCCGGGGCCTCCCAAAGTCAACAGGAAGATCTTGTCGAAGTCGGCCATGACGCCGATGATACGAAACGCCGCGGCAATCATGATGTAGGGGACGAGATGCGGCAGCGTCAGGTAGCGGAAGACCTGGAGCGCATTGGCGCCATCGGCTTGCGCGGCGCTCACCGTGTCCCGGTCGAGAGACTGCAGCCCCGCGAGGATGATCAGCGTGAAGAACGGCGTCGACTGCCACACATCCATGATGATAACGGAGGCGAGCGCAACGGTGAGGCTCAGCCACGGCACCGGCTCGAAGCCGAGCGTCCCCAAGAGATAGTTGAAGACGCCGGAATCCTGCTCATATAGCAGCTTCCAGAAGATCCCGACGACCGCCGGCGTGATCACCATTGGGATCAGCATCAGGGAGCGAAAGAGGCCGCGGCCGAAAAATTCCAGGTTCAGAAGGACGGCAAACAGGATGCCGAGTGCGCATTCCAGCGAGACCGCGACCACGGCATAGATCAGCGTAACGCGGATCGACGCCCAGAACTCGGTGCTCCTCAAAATATCGGTATAATTGAGAAGGCCGATGAAGTCCTGATCGCTGCCAGGGATGACAAGGGACCAACCCGTAAGGCTGTAGTAGAACGAGTAGACCAGCGGCACGCCAAGAACGAGAGCCATGATCGCTGCAGCCGGTAGCGTGAACCAGACCACCGTGCTGATGCGGATGCGGCGATGCCTGCGAACGGCGATGCCATCGCGTGGAACTGTTTGAGAGATCGTCATCAGGTAAGCTATCCGCGGATTTGCCGTTGTAAAAAGGAGGGGCAGACGGGGAGGAACGCCTGCCCCTCGCGGGAGCGCGACCTCAAGTTTTGAGATAGCCGCGGCGCCGCATGAAGGATTCGACCTTGCCTTGAAGGTCGCTTGCCGCTTGTTCCGGCGTCTTGATCTTCGCCACCGCCGCATTCACCTCATCATAGATCATGATGTGGATCTGCTCGGCTTCCTTGATCGGCGGATATTCGGCGACGTGGCCCTGAAGCCCGGCAAGCACGGCCGGCCGGTTCGGAGCCTGCTTGATGAGTTCCGCATCCTTGAGCGCCGAGATGCGGGCGGGAGCACCACCAATCAGACCCATGCGGCGAACAATATCGGGTGACGTCAGCCATGCGACGTAGAGCTTGGCGGCGTCCTTCGACCGAGAGGAATCGTTGACACCCATCGACCAGCCACCCAAGAGGGATGCCTGCGGCATCGGTGACCAACCGATCTTGTCGTGGACCTGAGACCTCTGCGGGTTGAGCAGATCGCCAAAAGCTCCGGGCCACATCATCGACTGCCCCGACTGACCGGTCGACAGGCTGTTGAACATCTCCGGGAAATCCCAGGCAAGATTGCCGGGAGGGCTGATCGCCGCCAGCTTCTCGACCAGGAACTTCATGGTGTTAACGCCCGCTTCGCTACCAAAGGTCGGCGCGCCGGAAGCATCGAAGTACTCGCCGCCCATCGACTTGAAGACCATGATCCAGGTCACGGTCGTTTGAATGCCCTTGCCGGCCGGCATCGCATAACCGAATTGGCTGTTGCCGACGAGCTTGGCGCCGCGCTCAACCACTTCGTCCCAGGTTTTCGGTGCGGCCTCAGGATCGAGGCCCGCAGCCTTGTAGGCCTCCTTGTTCCAGACGAACAGCGTCACATCGCCGAGTGTCGGTAAACCGATGAGCTTGTTGTTGGCGCGCCCATAGATTTCGAGCGCGCGTTGTGGATAGTCTTCAAGCGCGAGATCCGGCGCACCCGGGATTTCCGCCGGAATATTGGAAAGATCGGCACAGTACGGTTCGATCTCGAACTTCCACTGATAGGCGAAGTTGAAGACGTCGAAGGACGCAGCACCACTGGTCAGATCGAGGATCAGTTTTTGGTATTGCTCGTTATAGGACAGGTTGACGTATTCGACGGCGACGCCGGTCGCCTCGGTGAAGTCGCGACTGACCGTCGCCATGGCTTCAAATGCGGCGCCGGTCGAGGCGAGAGCACGGATTTTCTGACCCGAATAGGTCTTCGGGAGCGAAGCGCCGGCATCTTGCGCGAATGCGCGGGTGAGGCTGGAGCCAAGGAACGGTAGAGCCACGAGCCCAGCAGTGAATGTACGACGTTTCATATCTCCTCCTAATTGGAGCTTTTGCGGCCCCCTCGACCGCTTCTCCTCTCGCTCCATATGAGAAGTGTTACGGCAGCCCCAGAGCGCATTCAATGCAGATGAAGCCTCTGATTGGGTAAAATTGGGTAACCACTCAGGGGCAACTGAGGAGTCTCACGAGGACTATAGGCGGGCGTGGATAGAACCTAGCCCCGGCTAGCGCCGAGGCCAGCGACGCTATGCGCTTAACTTCTTCATTGCCTTGAAATCTAAAGCTTGACCGTCAATTTGCACGTCAACCTGCCCGCGGAGGATATAAGGTGCAATCTGCCGGACGAAGCGAGACACGAAGTGATGCGTCACTTTAAAAGCGTGCCAGCGCCAAGATCGAGCGCACTGATCATTGAACCCGTCGAGTGCTTGGAATCCGCCGGCATTTTGAACCGGGCGCTGCACATCCCACCTAGTAGATTCAGGGAAGGCGCGATCCGAAACTCGGATCCTGACGCGATGTCGCGGTGAGGCTTTGACGGTTATCGGCGTGTGGGATCGAAGGGTGATGACTGTACCCATCTTGGTTTCCTTTGGCTCGGAATTGAGACGGGCAAGGAAACGGCGAGCCGACAGCAACCTTGCCCGTTCGAAAACAGGCTGGTCGGCGGCCCGCCGTTGGTTCGGCAGGTTCGGCTCTTGCGCTACATTGCGAGCGAAAGCGGTGCTTGAAGTAAATTTTGCTTCGACCCCGATGCAATGACTCTATCGATCTTTCTGACTCTCGCAAAGGCTAGACGTCCAGAACCTCCGGAGGCGACTTGAACGGATTAGGAGCCGAACCCCACGCCACATAAAATCAGCGGTGTTGCGCGTCACCACAATGAGACCGTGGACGCGGGCGGTCGCGGCCAGAGCAACGTCCCTCCGGTCTTTGTTCTTGTTGCCGAGAAGCCGCGTCCATTCTGCAACGACCGGCCCATCAACCCGGATAATGCGATCGGAGAACGGTTTTTTTTGAGCGTCTCGATTCCTTCAAGGATCTTGCGCGCGTTCCGGTTCGCGCTTCATCAGGGTTTCGGCTCCTCGACGTTTCTCGAACAGTGTGACCACACTCAGCCGGAGGTCCGTGTTATCTGCCGTCGCGATCCACTGCTGCACATTCTTATGGCCGCCGCGTTTGAGCTCACGGTTTTCATCAAGCAAATAAAGCCTCACGGAATGGCCCTTGGTTCGACATCACCAAGGCTTTCATCGTCATCGAACGCTCCGGCATCAGCCAAAGCTGCCAAAGTAGCCTTCAAACTCTTCGTTGGATAAGGACGGCCTCGCTTCGGATAAGCCTTGGCAAACTCTATGGCGCCTCAACCTGGTCGCGCGTCAATGAAGGAAAATCCTTGAGTACTGCATCCGCACCTTGGTCTCGCGCTAGAGCCGCGACCAAGTACGCCGTGATTGACGTCCCGCGAATAACAGCTTCACTCCGACCGCCTTTGCTATCAATCCTGCCTTTGATCGCCTCAAGTCTCATCATCCGGTCTTTCAAACGTTGTCAATCTGCGCAAGGTCCAGTTGCAGCTGCCCGAGCTGGAGTTTGTGAGCATCATCGGGCAAATTACGCAAGGCACCATAAAGTCTGCGCCGTCCTGCTGGCGTCAGATCCTTCTCGAGTTCATCGGCGAGACGCAGAAAGCGCAGTTCGGCTCGCCCGAGGAGTCTCTGGATTATGTTTCCGACCTTTCTTTGCCGCGCCTGAATGATGCCGGTGTCAACCGCCTTGTTCAGCGTTGCCGGAGACCGGCCCAGGACATACCCGGCCTCGCTCAGCGTGAAATTCTGACTTTGAGACATGTTCCGCGCCACTAATCTATCCCAATGCAGGGGTGAATTAGTGGAGGCGCAAGGCCATAGCTTAAAAGGGGAACGCGCGCCGTTGCGGGCAAGCAAGCTTCCTAATAGTTTGGCACACCCCAGAACACCGGCCTCGGATGAGTTCTTTTATCTTATCCCCCCACGCGCGAAAGCTTCCGCGTCCCCTCACTTCCCGGACGCCAAGTTCAGCGACGAGATCGAGTGCCGCTCGATGGCTCACCGTCAATTCCATGATGATCATCGACGCGGATCCGATCGGTCGGACGCTGATCGCATCACGTTTTCAACGCCCCTTTGTCGCCTCGCGAACAAGACGCAGGTTCATCTTCTCTACGAAAATGCCATCTTCATCTTCTCCTCATCCACAGCGTCGGGACCGCCAACATAGGGCGCTCCATAGTCGCGCCCTGCCGGCTTTCAACGTCCCTCGGGGTGGCGTTTCGCGGGGAGTTCCTTCGGCAGAGACAGGCAAAAGGCCCGTTTCCTTTCGTTCAATGGCTGGGAACGCGGATGTGCAGTGGCTAAGGCCCTTTCCAGCCGTCCGGTACCGGCCCTCGCTTTCGGCAAGAAGCTGGCGTCTTCGTGGTTGTGGGTTGCTTCGGACGTCTGCAAACCATCATTGCAGAATCACCGCATGTGTGATGCATTTCCACTTATGCGGGAGCGTCGCTCCTTTGGTAGTGGGCCTATTGTGACATACGAAGAATTTTTGCGTATCGTGGCGCGGACCGGCGCCATCGGAAGGCTGCCGAACTCGGAGCAGCGCGTCTGCCTTGAGGCAGATCCTACAATTCCCACAATGATCGTTGCTGGTCCGGGAAGCGGCAAGACCACGGTTCTGGTGCTTCGCGTGCTGCGGCACATCGTTGTCGATCATCTGCGTCCTGAGCAGATTCTCATCACCACGTTTACCGTCAAGGCGGCGCGGGAGATACGCAGCCGACTGATCGAATGGGGTGAGGCCTTGTTCGAACAGGCCAGAACCGAGCCGATTTCGCAAACCGATCGAGAATTTCTGGCGCATGTGGACATCAATCGCGTGGTCACCGGAACACTCGACAGCGTCTGCCAGGAGGCTCTCGGTTCCGACCGGCATGCGGATGAGCCTCCCCTCGTCACATTGGAGAGCTTTGCCGCCAGCGTCATCCTGCAGAGACGCGGCGGGCTCGGCGCAAGCTTCCGGAACAATCAAGCCGTCCTCGGGGCATTTCTGTCTCCCTTCACGCTGGGTGACGACCCGCCCACCACGCTGGCTGAAGCGGCCAACACCTTGGTGCCGATCATCGACCGTTTTATCCAGGATCGGGTGGACGTGGAGAGTTTTGGCGCTGCCGACCAACCGGAGGCTCACCGGATCGTCAGGGAGATCGACTCGACATATCGTCGGTATCTGCGCGAGAACAACTTGCTGGATTTCTCCGGGCTGGAAGAGGCCTTGCTCGAGCGGCTTCGAGCCCGCCTGATACCAATTTTGCTTGCGGATGTCAGGGCGGTCCTCGTCGACGAATATCAGGATACGAACGCCTTGCAGGAGGCGATTTATTTTGAGCTGGTTGAGGCGTGCCAGGCGTCGTTTACGGTCGTGGGCGACGATGACCAGAGCCTTTATCGATTTCGTGGCGCAACGATTGAACTGTTCCGTGCTTTTATCGACCGATGTCGTAACCGCCTGGGCAGAGCCCCAGCAGGTCCGCTTTATCTCATCGAAAATTACCGTTCGACGGACGAGATCGTCGCCTTCTTCAACGCCTTTGTTCGCACCGACCCGAACTTCGGCCCGGCCCGCATCCAGCCGCCCAAGCCCGTGATCCGATCGAACAATGGCCAAGGCCAAGTACCGATTCTGGCGATGTTCCGGCCCGATTCCCAGACACTCGCCAACGATCTAACCGACTTCATCGAAGCTGTCTTCCGTGGCAGCGGCTATCGCGACCCTCAAGGCCGGCTGATCAACGGTTTGCGGGGGAACCGCGAAGCCGGGGATTTGGGCGATGCGGTTTTCCTCGCCTCCAGCGTGCTGGAAATGCAAAAACCGTATTTCGGCAATCCTCCGAAAGCGCGTTTTACCCACCATCTGCGCAACGCCATGGCAAGCCGCGACATGCAGATGTTCAACCCACGCGGCCGGTCGCTACGCGACATCGAGCATGTCGAACAACTTCTGGGGCTGGTGCTCCTCTCTATCGATCCGCCCGACCGGCCAGGAGGAAGCCTTTACTCTTCGATGGCGATTACCAATGTCGCCAAGTTCTTCATGAACCGATGGGTTGCGGCAGCACGACAGTTTCTGCAAACGAATCCTCCGCCAGTCTATGGCCGAACCCTGGCGCAAGAGATGTCTGAGTGGCGCGACTATTGCCTGCGCGGAACCGGCGATAAGGCATCGAGCCGCGACTGGCCGTTCCTCGACGTCATCTATGGCTTGATCCCATGGCTCGACTACTTCGAGATCGACCCGGAGGGCCAAGTCTATCTGGAAGCGCTGTCGCGCGCCGCCGGACAGGCTGCCGGCTTCTCCGCCTACCGCAGCAGGCTCGTGCGACCGCAAAATCCAGGCTCACCAAACGATCACGGCCGTCTCAGCATCGAGGCGATCATTCGCGACGTATTGACGCCGCTCGCCGAAAACGTGATCGACGTCGACGAGGAGATCATGCCGAGTGTTCCTCGCGATCGATTGAATGTGATGACGATCCACCAGGCCAAGGGTCTCGAGTTTCCGCTCGTTATCGTCGACGTTGGTACCGACTTTACGACGAATCATCCCAAGAACCGCTTCCGGCGGTTTCCGGAACAGCCCTCCTCCACGGCAATGATTGAGGACCTGCTGGCGCCGTTCACGCCTGACCTCGGCGCCCTGCGCACGCAGCGCAATGGCCTGGACAGAAGTTTCGAGGACTTGATCCGTCTGTACTATGTCGCCTTCAGCCGGCCGCAGAGCGCGCTGATGCTCGTCGGATGCGACAAGGCCCTCAAGTGGACCAACAACATCAAGAACGTCGCGCTTGGCTGGCGTCAGGACGAGAGTTGGGCGTGGCGCGACCAGTCACCGCAACCGACTGGCCGCCGGCTGCCGGCAATGGTCAGCCCGCCGAATCTGCTTTTCGTGTGAGGAACGAATGGAACTGCCGATCAAACGTCCGGACCGCATCATTCCGGACTACAGCCTTACCGGTGACGTCCTGTCATTTTCGCGCTGTCAACGCAGCTACCGCTATTACAACGGCTCCTCCCTTCCGCCGTCCCGACCCGTGCAACTCTGGTATGGAGAATTTCTGCACGGGATGATGGAACGAACGTATCGGCTTTGGCAGGAAAACCAATCGCTGCCGTTCCCGCTTCACTGTACAATCCCTGAGGAAGGGGAACGTCCCGACGAACCGGTGGGCCTGCCCGCGCTCGACCTGCGCGTGATTGGCTGGCCGATCGAGCAGGCGCTTGCCCATCAGGGCAAGTTCGCCCGTAGTTCCGACGCGCGGATATCGGCTTATGAGCGCGCCGAAGCAGTGATCAATCAGCTCGGCCCGCACCTTTTTCCCTTGGTGGACGTTGCAGAGCGAAAGGTGATCGGCACCCGCCCGCTTCTGCCCGGTCAGAATCCAAATGTCGAGCGCGCCACCCGCTACATCCTGGAAGGGATCATCGACGTGCTCGGCCATACGCAACTTGATGATCAGCCGGAAGGCAATCCGCTGAAAGCGGCCATTGTCGCGGCGCAGCCGGACCTCAACGGAGAATACGAGATCATTATCGACTACAAGGGATCGCGCCGCCCGCCGGTCGACACTGACGAGCGAAGCGATTGGCAGTTGGGCGAGTGGCAGGTGCAAACCTATGCCTGGCTGAGGTCGCAGCAACCGGAGGCAAGGCCTGTCGCCGCCGGCATCCTTGTCTATATTGGCGAATTGGCGCCGGGCACAAACGAACTCTCAAGCTTGAAACGCGAAATGCGTCGCGGTCGAACCGATGTTGTTCCCGCCAACGGCACGCCGGACTACTATCAAATCAATGCCTGGGAACCCGGCCGTCAAGTCAATCTTTCCGGCGATTTCAAGATGAGACGGGCGATCCGAATAATTCCGGTCACACAAGCATCGATGCAGGCTGCAACAGCGGCGATCGACCGCGTGGTTCGCGCGATTGAAGACAGGGTCGTCGACGAACGCACGAGCAACCATATTCGCCAAACCTGGCCCGCCGACAGTCAGGACGAGGCCACCTGCGTTGCCTGTGACTTCAGAGTCTCCTGCGAGCGCTATAACAGTCGCCCCTGGCCGCAATCCGGTCAATAGGTGTCAATCGGCGTGCAAAATTGGCTCTGACTCATTTTTGATGCAGTTGTAACGATGCTGCGTTGCTGGTTTCCACAAAGGAATCAGCATGATGAGCACGAAGCTCTGCGCTTCTGATTTGGTCCCGGCTGGCTTCATTGCTGAACGCATCACGCGCGTTGGCGATGAGACCTGCATCCTGCTTTCCCGAACCAGCGCAACGGCGGCTTGTCCAGCGTGCGGACGAATGTCTCGAACGGTCCGAAGTCGCTATTGCCGGCAGGTCGCGGACCTTCCCCTATCAGGAAGGCGCGTCAGGCTTCTCGTGCGCACTCGGAGGTTCGCTTGTGATGCCGTGCTTTGTGGGAGACAGATATTCGCCGAGCGGTTCGGCGATGTACTGCCGCCTTATGCCAGACGAACCGGACGCCTCGAGCATGTTGTCCATCACTTGGCCCTCGCGCTTGGTGGACGCCCGGCGGCCCGTTTTGCCCAACGTCTGATGGTTCCCGTCAGCAACGACACCTTGCTGCGCGTCATCCGCAGGCAAGGCCTTCCGCCATCAGCCCCACCCTCGGTGATTGGCATCGATGATTGGGCCTGGCGTCGCAATCATCGCTACGGCACGATCGTGTGTGATCTGGAACGGCGGCGGCCGGTCAGTCTGCTGCCAGACCGCGAGCCAGCGACGGCGGAGGCTTGGCTGCGGCAGAACCGCCAAATCCAAATCGTTGCCCGCGACCGTGGCGGCGCTTACGGGCTGGCGGCCGCAAGGGCGTTGCCTGATGCCGTGCAGGTCGCTGATCGATGGCATTTGATGGAGAATGCCAGCCGTGCATTCCTGGACGCGGTCCGCAAATCGATGCGGCAAATCCGCAAGACGCTCGGCGCAACGCGCGTCGATCCGAAGCTGCTGACTGCGGCCGAACGCCTTCAATACGAAGGCTATCTCCGACGGGAACAGACCAACGCGGCCATCATGGCGCTGGCAAAGGACGGCATGACGATCAAGGAAATCGTGCGCCGCACCGGTCATAGCCGCGGCTTGGTCCGCCAGGTGCTCAGAGGGCAACGAAACGATGTCTTTCGGTCCCGAGAAAGTTCGTTGGAAATGTATCTGGAATGGCTCGACGCACAATGGGCTGCCGGCAAGCGGAACGGCACTGAACTATGGCGGCGTTTGAGAACACAGGGCTTTCGCGGTTCGCGCCGAGTCGTGAGTGAATGGGCCACACGGCGGAAGCGGGCCGACAAGGCGGATGCGGAATCGTTGACCCGCACTCCCTCCGCCAGGACCATTGCTCGCCTCTTAACAACCAACAGAGACACCCTGACGAAATCCGAAACCGTCACCATCGCCGCGATCGAGAGCGGCGTCCCGTTGCTCATTGCGGCTCGAGAGATCATTACCGACTTCCATCTGATGGTTCGGCGCAAAATGGAAAACCAGCTCATGCCGTGGATCGACCGCGCCCGAGACAGTCTGGTCGCCTCCTTTGGCAATGGCGTAGCGAAAGACATTCAGGCGGTTCGGGCGGCGATCGTCTCACCATGGTCCAATGGGCAAACCGAAGGGCAGATCACCAAGCTCAAGCTGGTAAAACGCCAAATGTACGGACGCGGGAAGCTCGATCTTCTTCAAGCCCGGCTGATCGGTGCGACATGAGATTAATGCACCAAATCTGCGTCAGAGCCAAATTTGCACGCCGGAACACACAATAGGCGTTTGCGGCTATGCGGCAGCAGAGGGAGCCACGAGAAGCGTGCCCCACTTATAGCGACTGCGCGGCCGTGTTGATATTCCGCGCAAGCGTCTTGGAAGCGCTGATTATCTTCCTCCGGATTCAGGAGAACGACGCGGCCTTCGACCTCCTTTACCTGAGCAGACTTGTCCTTCCGCTCGCCAGCACCTGTCGATCACCCTGCCGGATGAGCGGGCGGCTATAGTCAAAGCCCCCAGGATGATAAGCGCTCCGCCTGCCGAGATCCAACCTAGATCGCTCAGGTCGAACGCAAGCGTCGCATGAACGAACCACCGTCGCCGCAGCCCGCCAATTGCGGGATTAAATGCGCGCCATTGTTCCAGCTCAGCGACAACTGCGGAGAGCCAGGTATGGTCCCATATATAGTTCTCCCATGCGGTGATGGGACAATTCCGCAGTTTCCTTAGCAGGAATTAAGGCAGTCTGCAGTTTTTGGGTTGACGCTTTTATATCACCGCAGTTATTCCATGACCCAAAATTGTTCCCTGCAATTCGGGGCGGCTACGCACATTGGTACGATGATGCATTTGATCCTTACGACGTGCACGAACCGAAAGCGATACGATCACAGTCCCGCCCTCTCCGCGCGCGCGCTTCCATGCGGCAGCCTCCAAGATGTGAGTGAGGAATGGAAAGCTAGGGTATTGGCGGCCCCGCAAGTCGCTTCCGCCGGAGATCTCTACTGCGGGCGTTCTTTTTCCGAGACGACCGCGGCAGCCGGCGAAATCGGAGCGCAGCTTTTCATAGCGTCTGCGGGGCTAGGATTTTTGACGCCTCAGCAGCCCGTTCCGTCATATAACCTGACCGTTTCAAGGGGAACGCAGGACTGTATCTTGGATCGCATCACACCTTCCGCCTCGGAGGCGGAATGGTGGGGAACGCTTGTCGATCAAAATGTGATACGGCGGACACTTCGCTCGGCGGATGGGCTGATCCTCATCGCTGTCGGGAAAGCGTACCTTAAAATGCTTGTGCCGATTCTTTCAGACCTGCCGCAGGAGACCATCGATCGTCTGCGGATTTTCGTCGGACCGGACGTTTCTATGCTGCCAGCACGTCTTATGGCTCAGACCCTGCCCTACGATGACCGACTGGATGGCCCGGACAGTCCGATCCGGGGAACAAGGATCGATTTCGTGTCGCGGGCGCTTCACCACTTTACCAAGACCGTTATGGACCAGCATCCGACGGCGCCGGTTGCGAAACAGGCAAAACACGTCGAAGAGTTATCACGACATTGGGGCCGTCCCAATGTCCGTCCTGGTGCTCGTCGTTCTGATGCAGAAATCAAGGCTCTTCTGCGCCAGCACTGGGAACATACAGGCGGTCTGTCGACGAAGCTTCTCCGCGTTCTTCGAGATGAACTGGCCGTTGCTTGCGAGCAAAAGCGCTTCTCCCGCCTGGCCTCTGAGGTCCGGAACGAGGAGATGTCAACATGAGTATTGAAGATAACCTCGTTGTTCGCGCGGTGAAGACACAGCAGGGCGACGGCATCGATGTCTACGCCTTCTTTCTCTATGGCTCTGACCTGACCCGTATTGCCGACATCAGCCGCATTCACAGGGATGAAAAGGAGTTGAAGGGCTTTCAGCGCAAGGAGATCCGCAATCACGTCAATTCCATCGTCGAATTTCTCGACAGCGGTCCGGTGCTGTTTCCGAACGCTATCACCCTTGCCCTTTCGCCGGAGATCCACTTCGAACCCTCGCGCGGGCCGAAGCCCAACGGTCTCGTCGACGTCGGTTTGTCGGGCACACTGACTATTCCATTTCGAAGCGAGGGGGATCGGGCCGCCTGGATCGTCGACGGCCAGCAGCGTTCGCTCGCTTTGGCCAAAGCAAAGAACAGCCGGTTTCCGGTGCCTGTGGTGGGGTTCGTGTCGAGGGATCTGCAAATCCACAGAGAGCAGTTCATCCTGGTCAACAAGGTGAAAGCGCTAGATGTTCGTTTGATCAATGAGTTGCTGCCTGAGGTCGGTTCGCTTCTTCCGAAGGATTTGGCGGTGAACCGTCTGCCCAGCGAACTATGCAACCTGCTCAACAGACAGCCGAAGTCACCATTCTACAAACTGATCAAGCGTGCCTCAGATACCGGCGATGACGCCAGTGTGGTCAGCGACACGGCATTGATATCGGCGATCAAACAGAACCTGCGCCCACCGCTGGGAGCGCTCAGTCAGTATAAGCACTCGCCCGAGACAGCAAACCCTGACGCCATGTACGAGACCCTGGTGCTTTACTGGTCGGCCGTTCGAGAGATATTCCCGGAGGCCTGGGGCAAAAGCCCGACAGAAAGCCGTCTCATGCATTCCGCCGGAATAAAGGCCATGGGGGCACTGATGGATCAAATCATGCTTCGAGCCGACAGTTCGGAAATGCCCGATGCCGAAATTCGCGAGTCCCTAAAACGCTTGGCACCGCATTGCTGCTGGACCGAGGGCGTTTGGGGCGAGCTTGGCTGGGCGTGGGACGAGATACAAGGCACGCCCCAGCATATTGCCAAACTTGCCGATCATCTGATCCAACTCGATCGTAAGCTGTCGAGGCCAAGTCGATGAAGTTCATATTCGCCGACAGCCTCGACCACGTAGATCCCGGCTATGACTTTCTTCGGGACCGATACGCCGAGGCGCGGGTCCCTTATTGGGACGACGTATACCCGCACGAGATCATGGGCTACGCACCTTATGACGGCATGCTTGTCTCTCGCGGCATCGTCGGTGGCGCAGTTGTTGGCGGCAAGTACACCGAAGCCCAAGCGATGCGTTTTCGCCGCGTAGGGGCGCGCGAGTTTCTGCGGCTTGATAAGCCGGCGTTCACCAATCTGCCCATCTTCGGCGACTGCGGCGCCTTCACTTATCATAAAGAGGACCGCCCACCTTATACACCGGAGGATACCGCCGAATTCTATGACGACGGCCGGTTCACCCACGGCTGCTCGGTCGATCACATCATCTTCGACTTTGACGAAAGCCTTTCCGCTTTCGACGGCGGCACCGATAACGCGCGCCATCGCTTCGACATCACGTTGGAAAACGCCGCTGAATTCCTGAAGGCAACGGCGCACATGTCGCGCCGGTTCACGCCCTTGGGCGTCATCCAGGGATGGTCTCCGGGAAGCATGGCTGAAGCTGCACGCAGGCTGGTTGCCATGGGATATAATTATCTAGCCCTCGGCGGAACGGTTCCATTGAAGGCAGCGCAAATCAAAGCGTGTCTTCGCGCCATCCGCGATGTGATCCCGTCGAACGTTCGCCTTCACATCCTCGGATTTGCGAAGGCCGACGAGATCGAGACCTTCCAGCCATTCAACATCACAAGTTTCGACACCACCTCACCGCTTATTCGCGCCTTCAAAGACGCCAAGTCGAACTACTATCTCCCGACACCAAGTGGGGCATTGACGTACTACACGGCTATTCGCGTTCCGCAGGCGCTAGAGAATCCGAAGCTGCAGCGCCTGGCGAAGCAAGGCGCGTTGAACCAGGAACAGTTGGTTTCCATGGAGCACCACGCTCTAAATGCGCTGCGGGCCTATGATCGCGGAGGGGTCGAATTGGAGGAAACTCTTGACGCTGTGCTCGCGTATGCCACCCCGGCATTGATGGGAGCGCCGATTGGCGATCTTCCGGGGGTAAAGGCTGTCGAGGAACTGCGGAGCCGCTACAGGCGCACGCTCACTGACAAACCGTGGAAGATGTGCGGATGCCCCATCTGCACATCGCTCTCCATCGAGGTTGTGATCTTCAGGGCAAGCAATCGGAACAAGCGACGGGGCATTCATAATCTCGGGGTCTACGAAGCCCTTGTCCGCAATCTACCATGCAGAAGTGAATTTGATGACGATATTCAGGTTTCCGGCGATCAAGGCGCGGCAGAGCGATCAGCACACGGTGGTGTCGTTTGCAGCCCTTGCCTCTGAACTCCAGCAATTTGCCTTCATCGAGCGTGTTGCGCGCGACAGCGGCGGCCGCCTGAGCGGTTTTCAGCGTCCGCAGATCGCCGGGCATATCCGGGAGATCCGTGACTATCTGGAAAAGTCGGAAGCGATCTTGCCCAACCCGATCGTCGTCGCTTTCACATCAGGCATCGAGATCGAGGAAGCGGACGAGTTCGGGCGCTGTGTGGTCAGGATTTCCTTGCACGACGGTCCTCCGGGTTTCGTCGTCGACGGTCAACAACGACTGAGCGCCCTTTCGCAGCTACCCGATAAGGATTTCCAGGTGTTCATTTCCGGTGTCGTCTGCGAAGACGACGCCGAGCTTCGCCGGCAGTTCGTGTTGATTAACAACACGCGCCCCTTGCCGAAGTCGCTGATCTATGAGCTTCTTCCAACCGTTGGCGGCCTGCCAAGACGTCTTGGCGATCGCGCCTTCGCCGCGGAACTTTCGGCGCGGCTGAACTTCGATGGAAATTCGTCCCTCAAGGGAATGATCCACCAGCATACCAATCCTGCCGGCATCATTCGTGATACCGCCATTCAGCGCGTCGTCATGAATTCGGTGACCGACGGAGTAATGCGGGAAATGATCCGTGAGCCGAATGGCGAGGATCTCTGCTTCCAGGTGATCGAGCAGTTCTATGCCGCCGTGAAGTATGTCTTCAAAGATGACTGGAAAAACCATACGCCGAAGACATCCCGCCTTGTTCATGGTGCCGGCATCATGGCGCTGGGCTACGTGATGGAAGTCCTGGCCCTGCTCGATGGCGCACGAACGTGGCAGGCATTCTCGAAAGGCCTGGCATGCCTCCTTGGCAGGACAGCGTGGACGTCCGGAGAATGGGAGTTCGGTCCAGATGATCACCGTCATTGGAAATCAGTGCAAAACGTCAATCGCGACATTGTCACCCTGGCCCAGTATCTGATTACGATTGTGCGTGCCGATGCGAAAGCGCGTCGGGCAGCCCTCACTGAACCGCCGGACGGTTCACCGGAGGCACCATGACCTATGCAGTGAAGGAACTGTTCAAAACCCTCCAGGGAGAGGGTGCACAGGCTGGGCGGGCGGCAGTTTTCTGCCGTTTCGCGGGATGTAACCTATGGTCTGGTCGGGAGGAAGATCGAGAGAGGTCGATCTGCCAATTTTGCGATACCGACTTCATCGGCACGGATGGCATCGGCGGGGGTAAATTTGCGCACGCGGCAATGCTTTCCGCGGCGATCGAAACGACTTGGGGACCTGAAACGCGCGGACGCTTTGTGGTGTTCACCGGGGGTGAGCCACTGCTGCAACTCGATGCGGCATTGATCGAGGCCGTTCACGCCGCTGGATTTCAAATTGCCGTCGAGACCAACGGAACGATCGAAGCTCCAGCAGGGCTGGACTGGATCTGCGTTAGCCCAAAGGCAGGCTCCGAATTGAAACAGCGGCATGGAAACGAGTTGAAGCTTGTCTATCCACAGGTTGGTGCCGACCCGGACCAGTTCACGGACCTTGCCTTTGACCACCACTGGCTTCAGCCGATGGACGGGCCCCGGCGGCAGGAGAATACGGCATTAATCGCCGCCTATTGTCTCGACAACCCGCCCTGGCGCCTGAGCCTCCAGACGCACAAGATGATTGGTATCCCATGAAGATCACGCAAGCCTTTACATTCGAAGCAGCACATCGATTGCCGAAGGTTCCGAGCACTCACAAATGCCACCGGATGCACGGCCACTCCTATCGCGTAGATGTCCAACTCTCAGGGAACGTCGATCCCCACACAGGTTTCGTGATCGACTTTTTCGACGTCGAACGCGCTTTTAAGCCGCTACTGGAGCAGTTGGACCACCATACCTTGAATGACATCGACGGGCTCGAAAATCCGACGGCTGAAAACATCGCCATCTGGATCTGGGAGCGCGCAAAACCTCTTCTGGCGCAGTTGTCATCGATCAAGGTCTTTGAAACTCCTTTTTGCTGGGCGGAATATGATGGCGACTGAACGTCAGGAAGGTGCACTGGTCCTTTTCTCCGGTGGTCAGGACTCCACCACATGCTTGGCGTGGGCACTCGATCGCTTCCAGCGCGTAGAGACCGTTGGCATTGACTACGGTCAACGGCATAGAGTGGAGTTGGACTGCAGAGCCAAGCTGCGGACTGAACTTGGCAAGATTAATCGCAACTGGCTAAACCGCCTCGGTGACGACCATACGATTTCGCTTTCGGCGCTCGGTGAGATCTCGGACACGGCGCTGACCCAAGACATCGAAATCGAGATGGCGAGCACCGGAGTGCCAAACACGTTCGTGCCCGGACGTAATCTGATGTTTTTGACATTCGCGGCCGCTCTTGCTTATCGCCGCGGGCTGAAGCGCGTCGTTGGCGGCATGTGCGAGACGGATTTTTCCGGCTATCCCGATTGCCGTGATGACACGATCAAGGCGCTTCAGGTAGCTCTCAATCTCGGAATGGAGAGCCGCTTCGTGCTGGAGACGCCTCTCATGTGGATCGACAAAGCCGCGACCTGGCAGCTTGCAAAGAACCTGGGCGGGCAGCCACTCGTCGACGTGATCATTGAAGATTCTCATACATGCTACCTCGGTGAACGCGGCCATCGGCATGACTGGGGCTTCGGATGTGGTGTGTGCCCCGCATGTGAACTGCGCGCGAACGGCTACAGCAAATTCATCGCCGAAGACGCGGGCGGAACGGAGATTCCCAATGGCTGAGCCAGATCGCACACGCCGCATTGAAGGCGCAGTGTTTCTGCTTGCATTCACGGCCTGCATCCCTGCCGCGAACTTCATGATCGGGAATATTGGCACATTCTGCGTACCGAATGGGCCCTGCCTGATACCGGTCGGGTTTGGACTAACTGCTCCAAGCGGTGTGCTTCTTGTAGGCTTGGCGCTGGTTCTTCGCGACCTGGTGCAAAGACGCCTTGGCTTGATGTGGTCTGTCGGAGCAATCCTGATTGGTGCAATTTTGTCCACCACATTCGCGGCTCCGAGCCTTGCGGTCGCCTCTGCTTCGGCATTTCTTGCTTCGGAACTTGCCGATCTCTTTGTGTTTACACCGTTGCAGCGCAAAGGATTGATTGTGGCGGCGCTCTGCAGCAGCGTTGTCGGATTGATCGTCGATAGCGCGATGTTCCTTTGGCTCGCATTCGGTTCGCTCGATTTCCTGACGGGCCAGATCCTGGGAAAGGCGATTATGGTTTTCGTCAGCCTTCCCTTCTTGTTCTTGCTTCGCAAACATGACCGTAAACGGGGGCTCTATCCTGCATGACCAAAATCAACCCTGAGGATCCAGTCGGACCTTTTCAAGCAATCTGGCATGCGCTGCGCGGGTATCCGTTCGAACATTACCCGCAGGTTTCGCAGGACGGTGTTGTCAAACATCTTGAGACCGGGTTGGTGCTTGAACGGGCGGGCCGCGAACTGTCACAGTTGAAGACCGCGGTTGGCGGCGATGCTCTCGAAGCACCGCTAAAACTCGCTCGTCAGTCTCTCGACGAGGTTAAAGCGTTGACAGACTACCAAGACGGTAAGGCGACCAGACTGCTAACGATTGTCACGTTCCTCAGCGCCTTTTCCGGTGTCCTTTTTAACCGGTTCTCTGACACCTATCCGCTGCAATTCTTTCTGAGTGGCTTGTCCCTCGATAACGCGTCGACCTATAAGACGGCGCTCGTACCTTTGTCGTATGTGCTGTTCGCGGCATTTGGGCTGTTGGCTGCATCAGGCGCGCTGGTGACGTTTCATGCAATCCGTGCTCGGTTTAGATATCCTCGGGTTGCAAGTGAGAAGGGCAAGCCTAAATCGTATGTATTTTTCAAGCCGATCGCCGAGGTCTCGCCAGAAGATTGGAGCAAGGCTTTTCTTGCTCCTGAGAATCCAGGGAAGTTAAACGAAGAACTACAGTTAAACTATCTTAAGAACTATATCACTGAGGCCTACCTGGTCGCGACCAAGGTCGCCGACAAGCTGCGCTATCTAGAACCCGCGCAGCAATTGCAGTCTTGGGCAATCAAAGCACTGATCTTTTGGCTTCTGGCGCTGACCGTCACATTTATCTTTGTAAACCCGCCACAAAAGGATTCTAATGGTGTGATTCGAACGGCCATAGCCACCGACTGTGCCGCAGGTCAAAAAGATGCCCCACTCATCCCTAGCCAGCACTGCAGATAGGTCTCGCGACCGCACGACTCCAGTTGTATGCCTGGATGCTGATAATACGTTGTGGGACACAGACGGAGTGTTCGCGGCAGCACAGCTTCGGCTGCTGGCAAACGTCATCACTGCGACCGGCATTGACATGGCGAAAGAGGATCGGTTGGCGTATGTGCGAGAGATCGACCAGGAGTTAGCATCGCGCCATCACCTTGGTCTTCGATATCCTGCGCGTTTGCTGATTGCGGCGCTCTGCCACAGGCTGCTCGGCAATGAGCCGGACGTTGCCGCCCGAAAAACCTGGAAGGATCCTTCTACAATTCCCGTGGCGAAAGAAGTCGCCGAAGAGATTGAAAACCAATATCTTTCAGATCTCAGCGTGACGCCAAGACTTTTACCAGGAGTGCATACGGGGCTGGAACGATTACACCATGCCAACGCTATCCTCGTTCTCGTCACGGAAGGCGGGCGCGACCGCGTTGGAAAGCTGCTTCGAGCAAACAAAATTGCCAGGTATATCAACCGCGTTATCGATGCGCCGAAGCGCAAAGAACTGTTCGTGCGTTTAAGACGTCTCTTCGGTTCTAATGGCTCTGTTTATATGATTGGCGACCAAATAACCCGTGACATTCAACCGGCCGCCGAAGCCGGCCTTCGAACCATTCATATTCCAGGTAAGTTTCGGCCGATCTGGGAGACCGGCGCTGCCGCTCCGACAATGCAGGAAGCGAGTACCTTCGAAGACGCCGCGAACGCGGTTCTTGCGCGTGCCTGAGGCTCTACCGCTGCCTTGTCCTATGCTTTAGACGACTGATCCTCGTCAGGAGGCGAACCTCTCGCCGCGCTATCTCTGCGTCGATCGCAGTACGGATAAAGCTGAGCCTGCCCTCGCCGTTTCGCAGGTGTGCTCTTTTTGCGGCCCATGGATAGCCGGATCGCACGCACCCCCCAATGGAGTCAATATCGCCTCTTTTTCGTGTACATGTTATTGACTGCGTATTCCGGTGACGTCGGACGGCTATTCCAATCTGAAGCCGGACAGCCGGTGTGTCCTTGGGTCTTATGGGTTGTGGATCGCCGTCAACAAACCCGGCGATGTATATGTGGAACGGTTTGGCGCCGATTACATGGAGCTTTAATCGTCGCCCTGATGGGTGATGAAATCCAGAACATCGGCGAGCGTATCCAGATCGTCTTGCCGCCGCGCGGCACCCGAAGGTGGCTCGATCTCGATCCGCAAGCAGGTGGTCAATAACTTCACGCTCGAGGAGTATCGCGACAACGGTTCGCTCGATAAGGTCTCTGTGGCCGTCGGCGGCCTCAAGCGACATCGATCGCGAGCTGATAGGGCATCTGCGCGCAAATCGGATAATGCTGTTCACCTGATCGCGTCGAGGGGCGACCAGGGGCGCAGCGGACGTGACCATTCCCGCCGCTTTGAGAGCCGCTGTTCCATATCGAGGTTCTGTTCGAGGGTGGAAACCCTTGCGTATCCGGTCTTCTCGCCCATCATACCCCGTTGCGTAATGGAGCATGCTTATGCAATCCTGCCCGGATACGCGGCTCACTGATTTCATTGCGTTTTCTGCGGCCTGTGCAACGCGTGCATAAACGATCGTTGCGCAACGCTCAAATGCGCGTAGTATCCTCACGCCCGAGAAGCAGCGATTAGGTGTATGATGAAGGCGATCTGGCCAGAACCTTCGGACCCGGAAAGCATGATGGAAGCCGCGATTGACCTGTTCGGCGACGAGGCAGCGACTGCCGTGGCGCATTGCGGTCTTGAGGCCTGGACCGACGGGCGAGCAGACGATTTCGCATTCTGGGTCGACATTTTCCGCAGTCTGACTGGGGTGCCTTCGGCCGGCGCCGGAAATTAAGCGACCGGTCGGTGCGGCGCCTGTCCGTCGATAGCCATTGATTTTGCGCGATGCAGGCTGCTTCGGCTTCTTGCGTTGCAGCGCCCGCGGCATTATATCCGTTGTAACTTGTTGCAGCTGCGTATGTGCAGAATATCTAATTGAGCTCGATTAGGTCTGATTGGCGCGCGTTGCGTCTTATTAGCGTCCATTTCCTGCGGCGTTTATCGTTTCGTATTGACTTGTGCGCATGCGTGGCGCATACATAGATTACTCCGGCGTGACCGATTAGATATTATGGTTGCGCCGGCATACAAAGGGCTCCCGCGGGAGCCCTTGCTACTTTTAGGGTTGGGGGATCTTTGGGGCGCTCTGCTATTTTCGTCGACGCGCTATCTGTTCGCGCAGGGGAGCACTGCACTCACCGGTAACAAAGTCGCTAGGGCGAAGTTGTCACTCTCGGCGAGGTCAGTCATTGAGGAACTGAAGGCGTTCTGTTCCGCGAAAGCCCCTACTGGGTCACTGCTGCGCATTTACTGGTACAATGGAATAAGACCAGGTGCAGCGATGAGCGCTGATCAGACTGCAATCGCCGACATGGATGACATCAAGTTGCGCCTCGGTTTCATTAATGGGCAGGGGCAGCAAAAGGGCGTGGATTCGCTTATCGTGACTGACTTGATAGAGTTGGCACGGCAAAGGGCTATCTCTGAGGTGGTGCTGCTGTCTGGCGATGAAGATGTCCGAGTCGGCGTGCAGATTGCTCAGAACTATGGGGTTCGGGTTCATTTGCTGGGCATTCATCCAGCGCGAGGATCGCAGTCGCCGACCCTCAGGCAGGAAGCCGACACCACCTCTGAATGGGACAAGCTCACCGTCGAAAAGTTTCTGTCGCTGCGGTCCGTTCACCAGCCTGCAATGACCGCTATAGCGGCATCGCCCGCCAAAGCGGCGGTACCCGCCGTAGAAACTGCCGATGATGATAGTGGACTTATCACTGCTGCCGCGTGCTCTTTCGTCGCAGATCTCCAAGAGGCCGACCTTCAGGCAATTGAAATCTTCTGGAAGGATAACAGGGGAGTTCCCCCCGAATTCGACGGCAGGCTCCTGGCCCAGACGGCTGAGAAGATCAGCAGGCGTTTAGAGAAGGCCGAGATGAGAGTACTCCGTTCGCGGTTTCGAGAGGAGGTCTTAAAGCGACGAGAAGGGTAGAGTTGCCTGCTGAGAATATCACTGTGAATAAGCAGAAGGCGAAAATGTAGGTGTGTTCTGCTAGATTTAATACTCACACGGCAAATGCATCATCCGCGCCACACAATACCTCTGGGCGAATTTCTTTGCCTGCATCATCAAAGGCATAAAGAAGGGATACTCGGGCACCGTTCCAAACGTAGCGGTAATGGACTGTCTGAATCGTTCGGCCAAGAACGTCGCCTCGGAGTACCGCAATGCAAATGGCTGAGGGCCGCTCCGGCGGATGATAAATCACGCCGTCCGCGCCTTCGGGCACCGAACCTCCCAATCTCCAGCGTTCCTCGCACGATAGATCGATCGGATACTTTCGAAAATCGATGAACCGCCCGCTCACCGGTGTCTTGAGCAATCGCATATCGAGGCCGATTGGCGCTTCCTTGGTTCGCGACAAGAAGGCCTGACGACGCTCGACAGACATAGCGAGGGCGGTCTGACGATCGTCTGCCAATTCGAGTGCCGGGCGACTACCGTCAAAAAAGCGGCTTCCCTCCGGGTTCAGGTACTTGAAGGGAGCCAGGTTCCAGTTCTGCAGCCTCGGCGCCCTCGGATCGGTATGAGCGGATAGCAGCCGGCTCTCCGACTGGAGACGCGGATTCGTCTTGTTCTCTATTTCGACAAGTGCCTCGATCTTGTCCTCGCTGACCAATCCTTCGTACACCGCGACTGGCGGGAACCGTGACGGGATTAGTCGATAAAACTCGTCCTGGATGGCGACCTCATCCATTTGTCACCCGCCACGCTGAGCATCGAGGTACTGGCGCACTCTGTAGATATCGACAACCCTCCCCTGCAGCATGGTGTCGAGTGCGCTTGCTCCATCGAAGAAATCGTTGGGTCGGCGAATCCAATCGTCGGCGCGCTCCTCTATCGTGAAGAGAATTCGCAGTGCCTTCCAAATGCTGAGAATGTGCGACAGGCGCTCAACCGTGTCGGCGGGCAACGTGCCGCCCTCCTTCTTCCACTTGAAGAATGTCGACCGACCTGGAGATCCCAACAGCTTGATCTGATCGTCGACAGACAGACGCCACCGGTCGGCGATGCGGAAGAACGCTTCGAGTTCTGCAGGGACCCGAGCAGAATCGCTGCTTGGAGATGACCCTCGAACTGGTTCTGTCATAAAAATCTGCTCCTAAGTCCAAGTGTGTACTTGAACAACGAATGAGTCCATTCTTATATAATCCATATCTGGACTCATCCAGAATTTTAATCCGGAATTGCGCCCCGTCAAGAACGGAGGCCTGTATTGTAAGGAGATACTCATGTCGAATACGAATAAGCCGGGCCGGGAAGGCCATCCTGAACACCCCGACGTTCCGAAGGGGCCGCCCAGCCATACTCCGGGTCGCCCCGATGGCCCGCCGGTGCCCTCTCACCCCCCGTCCCACCGGCCGGTCGGCTGACGGAGGTGAACGTGCTGAAGCGCGGCTCGGATCAGGACAATTGGTGGCAGGCCTACCCTGGCTTGTATGCCCGGGAGCTGGCGGCCTATGAGGAACATCGCGCATCTTACCGGCCGTTGATCCAACAGGACGGCACCCTAATCCTGGAGGTTCTGTGGCCGATGGAGAGTGGCGAGATCATCCGACTCAACGTCGGGTACTCGCCGCTGCATCCGTTCTGCCGACCTTTAATATCCGCGCCTGAACTGCAACTCGAGCGACATCAGAACCCCTTTACGAGGGATTTGTGCCTCCTGACGCAGGACTCTGCCCAGTGGCACCCTCATCAAAAGGTCGCCGATTTCATAGCAGAGCGGTTGCAGCAGGTGCTGCAGGTCATGAAACTGCGGCGGAAAGAGCAGTGGAGTGAGGCTGCCAGCCTCGAAGAACAAGCGCCCGACCCTGTAACGCCATATCATATGCACGTTGCAGAGGACTATTCGGCCGTTTTCTTTGATGGGCAGCAGCCCGTTCCAAATGCGCCCCTCGGAGCCGCAGTTTTCCTGCTCCAGGATCGGTTGGAGCGAGGAAGGTCTCCACCCTTTCAAGCCATTCTGAGCAAAGTGGAGCCATTGAGCGGCACTTGGATGGCGACGCCCTTTGATCTCCCGAAACGGGCCGGCTCATGGAAAGAAGTCATCGGGCGCTGGGTACGCTTGGAGCCACCATTCCCCGAGTCGCCGGAGGAGATTTTGGCGGCGGCCGAGAACGCGATCGAGCGACAATCGGCCCTCTTCCCCGCTCACCTGAAGAAGCTCGGGAGCATCGCCGACAACGATCTATCGATTACCGCCGTGGTTTTTCAGGAGGAGCTTTCCTACGGTCCTGATAACAAGGGCAACGGTTGGTTCTTTCTCGTCAGTCGACGCGTGCCTGGCAACCGCCGTCGACAGGTTTCTTTGGTGCGCGGATACCGTCTGTCGAGCGATATGTTCTCGCGCCTGCCGGTCGCGAGTGCTTTGAAAAGCAAAAAGGTTGTTCTCGTAGGGTGCGGAGCCATCGGCAGTTTCGCTGCAGTCGAGCTTGCGCGCTCAGGCGTCGGTCAGCTGACGATCATCGATTTCGATCTTGTCGAGCCGGGCAATACGGTCAGATGGGCGCTGGGTCGTTCGGTGTGGGGCCTGCCAAAGACGGCCGCGCTGCACGATTTCCTCTATCACAACTACCCTTGGACAAGTGTCGTACGCGGGCACGCCAAAGTGGGCTCAGCAATCTCGAACGTGGACGACGTCCGCAAACTCGAGGGGAATCCCATGCGTCAGCTTCGAGCATTGATCGAGGAAGCCGACATTGTGGTCGACACATCGGCCTCGACGGAATGCCAGGGCGCCTTGGCCGACATGTGCCGTAGCATAGGAAAGCCGTACGTACTCGGCCACGCAACAGAAGGCGCGGTCGGAGGCGTTGTGGCGAGATTCAAACCGGGAGCCCCGGGTTGTTATGTCTGCTTGCAGCAGCATTGGTCCGGCAAGACGCTCCCGCTCCCAACTATTGACAGCTCGGGCACGATAGTTCCGACCGGCTGCAACGCGCCAACGTTCACCGGAGGCGCCTTTGACCTGCAGGAAGTGTCGATGGAAGTTGTACGCAGCACGATCGGACTGCTCGCCCCGGACGTGTACGATTCGGGTGACTGGCAGCTTTCCATTCTTGATCTGACCGAAAATGGCCGCCGCATTCTCCCGCGGTGGAAAGCCGAGACGATCGCACCACATTCGAGCTGCAGCTGCGGGGCGTCACAGGGATGACAATTTGGTTGGGGCGCGACGCAGCTCAAGTAATAATCGAACAGGCCAACATATTCTTTCCGCTCGAGACCGGCGGTGTTCTCCTCGGTTGGAGAGATGGCGAAGATCGGGTTGTCGTTGATATTGTAGGTGCTGGCCCGAAAGCGCTGCATGGCCGCCATACTTTCATTCCGGACCACTCATGGCAGGTCGAGCAGATAGACGAAGCGTTCAGGAACACCGCGGGCGACCTCGACTATCTTGGGGATTGGCATTCCCATCCGGCTGGGGTCGCCGCAATGAGTTCCGAAGATCGATCCACACTCAGACGCATTTCGCGACGAGTTCGCCACCCTATAATGGTGATCGCAGCTGGCCGGAATGCGAATTGGACATTCGGAGGTTGGATGCAGTTGCGGCCGCGACTCTTGCGCCGTTCCGTCGCGGAGTGTCAGCCAATTCAGTACTTTGCCGTGCCTTCTGAATGGCCGCGAGCTCCTATTTCAGGCGAGTGACGAGCATCCTCGGTTCTCCCGCTCAGATGACAAGCCGCGCCGCCCTACCCGCCTTGCGTTCGGCGTCGTTGTAGAAGCTGGCCGCCTGGGTACCTACTTGTGCAGCGACTGCTGCATGGCGGATGGCGGAATGCCGCGGTTATCCAAGCTCCCTCGTTCCGCTCACTGATCACTCTATGGCGCCGTTCCTTTGAACGTCAAACAACAGACACCTGCTGTCCATTCTGTCGTGTCCGCGACACGGCGCCCGCCAGCGTAAATTCCTGCCATCACGCACGCAGTCTTTGAACAATTTGCAGAAAGTGTCTTCCGATACATTTTTGCAAGCTGGCACAAATTTTGATGCTCGTCTGTCGCATGCGTCTGGAGATACCGACCCCTGTGGGGAGGGGATGACCTAGCGGTCGATGGAGAGAGGCAAAAAACAACATGTCCTCGTCAGCTCACATACGAGAAAGCGCGTATCAGGCTCACCACCTCTCCAAAATACGCCGGCCGTACTTTGAACCCGTCTCGGGGCGTCTGGCTGGAGGGTGCTTCTAATGAAACCGCGGCAAAATGAAATGAAGGTCATTGATCTGGACTGCTTTGATCGTCAGTTGCCTTTAATTTGTGACTTGGATGGCACGCTGATAAAATCAGACAGTCTTCATGAGAATCTCTTTGATGCCTTCTTCCATTCCCCGCGGCAGTTGCTTCGCACCATTCCAAACTGGTTCAACGGGCGCGCGGCCCTGAAGGAAGCTCTGGCGAACGTTCGTTCGATAGAGCCGCAGTCGCTTCCCTACCGCGAACAGATGTTGGAACTGATACGCCGCGCGCAATCTGCCGGGCGTGAAACTTATCTCGTTACCGCAGCTGATCAGAGCATAGCAAATGATGTCATTTCTTATCTTGGCAGTTTCGACGGTGCCAAGGGGAGTAATGGCTCGTTGAACCTCAAGAGCCGCCGTAAACTGCAATGGCTTCAGGAGAGCTTTCCCGAGGGCTTCATCTATGCAGGCGACAGTGCCGCCGACCTGCCGATCTGGGAGGCGGCGTCCGGAGCCGTTCTGGTTGGCAACGGAGTAAAGTTCGAAAATCAAGTCCGTGAGGCTGGCGTCAAGGTCAGGACGCTCAGCCCTGAAAAAAGATATCCGGTGAAGGATTGGCTTTCTGAACTCAGGATACACCAGTGGTCGAAAAATTTGCTGATCTTCTTGCCTCTTTTTCTCGGCCGCATTGTAGAGGACTTCCATGCCGTACTGAAAACGACCGCAGGTTTCCTTGCTTTCGGCCTGATTGTTTCGGCAAGCTATATTATCAACGATCTGGCTGATCTGGAGGCGGACCGGGCGCATGCGACCAAACGCTTCCGGGCAATTGCTGCAGGCCGGATCAGCATCATAAACGGCTTTTTGGCGAGTTTCTTGATGCTGGCAGCGGGCATTGGGATGGCTCTGCTTTTGGACCATCAATTCGCGCTAGTTGTTTCTGTCTATCTGGCGCTGACACTCGCCTATTCATTGCGCTTGAAGCGTGTTGCGTTACTCGATGTGACCGTTATTGGGGCGCTATTCACCTTGAGGATTGTCATGGGCCAGGTGCTGAACGGTCTGGCATTCTCCCCTTGGCTTTTGTCGTTTTCAGCAATGTTCTTCATTTCGCTGGCTCTGGCAAAGCGTCATGTGGAAGCAATGCGCGCGTGCTCAGTTGGGAAGGACGTCATCGAAGGGCGCGGATACTTGCCCGACGATTGGCCGCTCACATTAGGCTATGGTCTTGCTTCAACCGCGGCTTCGATCGTCATCATGCTGCTTTTCCTCGCACTCGAGCCCAGAGTGACGCAACTATATCACAATCCAGCATGGCTTTATGTTGCGCCGCTCGGCGTTTCCATTTGGCTGCAAAGGATATGGCTCCTCAGTCATCGCATGGAATTGCACGACGACCCTATTGTCTTCGCGCTCAACGACAAGACCAGCTGGTTTGTCGGCGCCCTCATCGCATCGGCATTCCTGATGGCGATGTGAATACAGCGAACGCCAATATGCAAGAATTAACCCCTATAACCTTGAACGCACCCCTCGTACTCCTAACTGGAGCTGCCGGCTGGTTAGGCGGGCGGGTGGCGGCCGCGTTGACGACGGGGCTGCCGGATGCAGGAGTTCTCGCAAACGGCGGCTTCCGGGTAAGGGCGCTCGTGCCTACGGGAGAAGACATATCGCCGTTGCGCGAACAGGGCCTGGAAATTGTGGCGGGTGACATTCAGGAGATGCAATCCATCCGTGCATTCGTCGCCGGCGCGGAAGGCGCCATTCTCATTCACTTGGCAGGCATCATTCATCCAAAAAATGTTGCCCAGTTTGAAGCGATCAACACACAGGGCACGATCAACCTGGTTACGGCAGCGCAAAAGGCAGGTGTGCGGCGCGCGGTCGTCATGTCGTCGAATTCGCCGGTCGGATTCAATCCTCACTCGGACCACAGATTCACGGAGGAAAGCCCCTATAACCCCTATGCGGGATACGGCCGCTCCAAGATGCTGATGGAACGGGCACTGCGTGCGGAAATGGCTGCTGACAGCCCTATGGAGATTGTCATCGTCCGCGCGCCTTGGTTTTACGGTCCCAATCAGCCTCCGAGACAAACGCTTTTTTTCAAGATGGTGAAAGAAGGCAAGTTTCCCATTGTTGGATCAGGGCGGAACCGCCGCTCCATGGGTTACACTGACAATCTGGCACAGGGCATCCTTCTTGCCGCAGTTCACGAGCGGGCGGCGGGAGATATTTTCTGGCTTGCAGACGAGACGCCCCACACCATGAACGAAATTGTCGAAGTCACTGGCATGGTCCTGCACGAAGATTTCGGCATGACGGTCAAGCCCAACACATTCCATCTGCCGGACATCGTAGGCGGTATCGCAACGATACTTGACACTACTCTACAGTATGCCGGGATCTATCACCAGAAGATCCACGTGCTGTCGGAAATGAACAAGACAATTGCCTGCGATATTGCCAAAGCCAGAAAAGTGCTCGGATACGCGCCGAAAATCGGCTTGCGCGAAGGCATGCGACGTTCGGTCGATTGGTGCCTCAAGAACGGTCAATCATTTTAGTTAAGCTTGCCGGGGGACTGGGAGACCGTCAGTGCTAGTCCAAACTTCTTCCATTATCTCCAGCGCGCTTGTTTCAAGTGCCATAGGATATGCCATAGGCTGGCCTGTTTCGAAGTATTTTGACAGCAATATCAGAATGCGCCTGCTTTTGTCGCCGGTCATCGGACTTGGGATATTCGGCGCCGCAGGCGTTTCCATTTTTCATTTTTTACCAATAACAGCGATCAATCTGATCCTGGTCGTCCTTAGTTTGTCTGCTATCGCTCTCTGGCTCTCGAAAGGCACCATAGACCCACTCCTGCGATCGCCTGCGAGTCCCGGCTTTTGCTGGTCAACTGTTGCGTTTCTCCTCTGCCTTTTGCCAACCTTCGAGATTATCCCGCAATATTATGGAGGTAGCGTCGGCGTCGGTCACCCGATCTGGGACCATGCCAAAATAGCGATCGTAAATGAAATAGCTCAAAACGGAGTGCCTCCCGCCAATCCATTCCATTCCGAAGCCGGATCTCCCAACACTCTAATTTACTACTACGCCTGGCACTTCATAGCTGCGTGTTCATCCGTCATAACAGGCGCAACCGGCTGGGAGGCCGACATTGCTCTTACCGGCATTACCGCGCTTTTCTCGACGTTTGTCGTAACATGGCTGGCTGTGGCGCGAAGCAGGAGTGCAAATGCCGCTTGGTGGGTACTCCCGCTCTTATTCGTCGGTTCGCTTAAGCCCATTGTGCGATTTGTCTGCGGAAAGTGGCTCGACAAATGGATGGCGCCCCAGCATGGCCTCCAAACTTGGATTATCCAGGCCCCCTGGGTACCCCAGCATGTATTTTCCGGAACGCTGGCCTTGATTGCCATCATGGCATACTTGCGAATTCTGTTTTCCGACGCCGGGCGCAATATGGCTCTGGCAATGTTTATGGGCGCGATTTTGGCTTCTGCTTATGGGAGCTCGATGTGGGCGGGCGGGCTATCGCTGCTTTTGATATTACCCATTGTGGGTGTGCTGTCAGTTTCACATGTGCTAAGGGCCAAACGGCTTCCGGAGGTTTTCATTTCACTTTCCGTCACAGTTGCTATGACCCTACTCTGTGCAGCCGTGCTTATTAGCGAACAGTCCTCTATATTACACACCAGAAAAGTCGTGGATTTTTGGGTTTTTCCGATTTTTGTAGGGGATCACTGGTTTTTGGACGTTCCAGGGTTCTGGCTTGTTCAGATCTTTCTTGAGTTCGGAATAATATATTTATCATTCATCATCTGGAGTTTTGCCCGGCCATCTGACGACATAAACCGATACGCGCACATTGACTGCGCTATATTTGTCTCGGTGCTGGCGCCGCTATTTTGCACGCAACTACTCCATAGCACAATTATGTATAATGATTTAGGATGGCGTGTACTCATCCCGTCGATGCTTGTCATGACTGCGCTGGCTGCTGGACTTTTCTCCACACACATCGGCAAAGGCACGCTAGTTGGGCGCATCACTACCATAACCGCAATTATGTTACTGACTCCCTCAATTTTGACTGGCGCTAAGTCTGTATATTCGAACACGTCCAAATTTCGAGTTGAAGGACCTGAGTCAGAGGAGGGCACTGCTTTCAAGGCATCTCCTGAGATGTGGAAAGCTGTCCGCGACGTAACGCCTCCGGATGAAGCTGTGGCCAACAACCCGCTTGATCTAGCAAGTATGACCTATGCACCAGGAAATATTTCCTGGGCAATTTTATCTCAAAGGCGACATTGCGGAACCACGCTAGATTTTTTGCGCGCCTATGCTGCTCAACTCACGCCCAAAGAAGCATCAGATGTCTATAATTTCTTCGTGCGTGCATTCGCTGGCCTAGCCACAGAAGACCAGCTCAGAGTTATGAAGGAAAAATATCTTTGTAGAACCCTTGTAGTCACTTCAAGAGACGGCTTGTGGGGCAAACCCGTGCTGGACAACAATTCAGTCTACAAGCTCATTTCCGAGAAAAAAGGCAAGTGGCGCATTTATCGATAATGCGCATCGAACTGGAGCTCGGTCTTCACCACTGGCTCCAATACTTACTCTCTTGCGGCCGATCGGGCGCGTACTTGAGCGGAATGACTGAGTGCGGCTTCGGCAACGCGGAATGCCAGAGCCATGATCGTCATCTGGGGATTGACGCCGGGCGCCTCAGGAATGAGGCTGCCATCGGCGACAAAGAGGTTTTCGACACCCCGCACACGTCCATAACTGTCGACGGCGCAAGCATCGCGGTGCTCGCCGGGTGGGCAGGTGGAAAACAGGTGTATCGTCATCAGGTTGGTCGCCTTTTTCGGCAGAGGCTTGTTCCAGAAATCATCAACCTCATCAGGGCTTGTCCAGCCCTCGTGGCCGGATATACTTGGGATTACCTTGCGGGCGTCGGCCGCAAACATCGCCCGGCCGAGGAGGGCGAGAACCTGGCCCAATGCGATCCAGTCCTCAGGCGCGAGTTTGAAACTGACAAGCGGTTCATCAATACCGGGAAGAGGTCTCACTGAACCCACTCCGCGCGGTCGTACCATGCCGTAATATGAGCTGCAAAAACGCCAAGCCTGCATCAGTTCGCCGCGATTAGTCCAGTCTTCCGCAAGCGAGAGGCCAAAGACCGCGGGCGTGAACACCGACCCTCCGATGCGCTGCTCCGGCATGAATTCGGTGACGGCTGTCAGCGGAAGGCGCGATTGGTGCGCATTAACAGGTTCATCAAACAGTGCTGTCGCTCTTATCGTCGGATGAATGCGCAGCGTATCGCCTATGCGTTTGCGCAGGCCACAACGGCGCAAAAGCGCTGGTGTATGAATTGCTCCTGCGCAGACAAACACAAGTCCGGCCTTTACGCGCACGTGCACGGCCTGTCCGCCGGCGTCCCGCGACTGAGCGACGACTGCGGTGGCACGTCCTTTCTCAATGCGGATCTTGTCCACACGCGTTCGCGCAAACAGCCGCATGCCGCGGTCCATCGACTTTGGGAGAAGGGTCACCGCCATGGACTGCTTGGCGCCGTTCGGACAAATGAAAGAACACCGATTGGCGCCTTTGCAGCCACGCTGCCCCCGTTTCAATTCCGACACTTTCCAGCCGAGCGCTTCCCCACCCAGCCGCAGAATGTCGGTGGGACGGCCGAGCGGACCGGGGGTTAGGCTTGCATTCACCGTTGTCTCTGCGCGATGGTAATATTGCGACAGTTCGTCCGGCGTAAAATTCTCGATCTTGTAAAGCTTGCGCCATTGATCAAGGAGGTCGCTATCGGCTCGCTGGGCAATTGCGCTGTTGATTTCTGTCCCTCCCCCAACGCAGCGGCCTTCCGCATAAGCAATGGGGGGGCGGCCGATCGCAGCGGTTAATCCTCCGCCGCGCCAGGCTGCCGCGAATGCTTCACTGGCGACAGGAGAAGCCGATGATGAGGGAACAGGCCCACCTTCTTCAAGCATGATCACATATAAACCGGCAGCTGTAAGGACATCCGCAACACTTGCTCCGCCCGCGCCGGAACCGATTATTACCGCATCCGCTTCCAGTTGCAGTTCGCTTTTAAGACGAAATCTGCCTTTCATATTCAAGCCTTTGAGTTTTGGACAGGCCGTGCAGCCAACAGCTTTGCGGCTACCGGCGGCTGCTCATAAAATGCAAGCAGCGCCATCGAGCGATAAAGGCGTATGACAGCACCGGCGGGACCGGGCAATCTTTGCAGGAGACGATAAAAACTTTCTGCCCGGAGCGCGCGGCCCAAGGGACCGCCTGCACCCGCTGAAATCAACGCAATGCAGAGGCTTATAACGATCGAAACGCTTTCGACCGCCAAACGAATATGAAATGGGGCAATTGCAATGGCACGAGTGACACTGCGTGCGACTTCCGAGAGCACCGCTGGCTTTTCTTCCGCGTCGAGCAATGGCCATAAAGGCGTCAAGGTTGCCACGATCACTCGATCGAATGCCAACTTAGCCTCCTCGCGTTAGAAAAATAACGCCCACCAAGACGAGGGCGACACCGATCCATTTGTGCAGGTGGATCGGTTCTCCGAAAATACAACGTGACGCAATCATCAGCATTGCGAATCCGGAGCCTGCCAAAATCGGATAAGCGACTGACACCTCCATGGAGTCTAGAGCCTTTGCAAACAATACGACGTTGATGCCATAAAATACCAATCCACCTACAAAGCCGAGAGAGAGAAACGTATCGGCCAATCCGGCATTGGCAGGCAGTGAGGCCCGGCTCCATTTCAGCAATATGTTGCCGATACAGGAATTCAGGCCCGCAGCAAAAATCAGGATTATTGGAACCGCATTCATCCTGGGATCAGCCGCAGCACATAGGGAAGCAATGCCAGGGACCGCTGTTTGACAGGGGCCTTGTGAGGTGACTCTCCGCCTTTACTGAAGGAAGCCCTGTTAGCCTGGTACCAATCATAGGTTTCAATAATCATCTGGGAATTTGAGTATCTCGGTGCATACCCAAGTTCCTTTCGCGCCTTTGAGATGTCGAAATACATTGATCGTCCATACATCAGCGAATGGTATGGCCCTAAGGGAGAGAGACCGAGTGCGCTTGCCAGATTCGCTGCAAGGGCAGCCGGTCCCATCGGGATCGACTTGATTCGACTTCCGGTTCCGGCATGATCGATTACCACTTGCAGAAGTTCACGCATCGTCCCGAACTTGGCAGCACCAATGTTGTATGTGGCAAAACCCTTTACATTCGAGGCTGCTATGCACGCCCATGCTAGATCATCCGAGTGCACGAATTGATATTTGTTATTGCCCCCACCCAGCACCGGAATGTCGAGCCCCCGTTCAATCCAGTCAAAGAGGATTTGGACGACGCCCTGGCGGCCATATCCGAGAACAGTGCGGGGGCGCACAATCGCCACATCCAAGCCATGACGCTGCATTGCTTCCTTACAGATAGTTTCTCCCGCGAGTTTCGCGCGACCATAATCTTCCGCCGGGTTCGGTTCTGTCTTTTCTGTTACGGGATTCGATTTCGGCGCACCGAAAACAGCGCTTGAGGACGTATAGACGAACTTTTCGATTCCCGTCGCGACCGATTCGTCAACAATGATCTGAGTGCCGCCGCTGTTAACGGACCAGAAGAGGTCTATTTCCTTGGCCAGCGGTACTTGCGCAATGTTGTGGAATACCTTGTCTATTCCGGATAGTGCTTGCTTGACCGCGTTTCGGTCGAGAATTGTGCCCCTGAAAAATTCCAGATTAGGATGACTGAAGCCGGGGGGATTCAGGTCGAACACGCGAACGTAGGTTCCTTGTCTAAGCAATTGCTTGCTCAACAATTCCCCAAAATATCCGGAGCCGCCGGTAACGAGTGCTGTTTTCACTATGCCTGCCTACACAAATTACAAGAGCACTGATCGAAGTCTTCGACTGGCGGACCCGTCTTGAGGTACGGATTTGCAAGAACTTTTCATGTTCGGCTCCAGTCGATTGTGATGTGTACCAGATGGCCCGAGGAAGTTCTTCACTATTGCTTCGGGTCGCCAGCCAGGCGGCGCCGCAGCGTGTTTGTGGATAGCTATGCATGGGTCGTGCCAAGCGAGAAAATCGTTCCAAAGCAACACGATCACGTCGATGGCGTTGTGTCTCGCCCTCGCCAATGTCGCGAACTCGACAAGCTCAGTGGAACAGCGGGCGCCTAGTCGACTCCGATACACGGCTGCGCTCGTACCTGATCCGACCCGGAGACATAGGTAACAGTTTGCACCTCAGACATGGGTGACAACATAGTGCCGAACGGGTTGTTGATGGTTTGCAAGCACTCTGCTCCAGGTCGATATATCCGAAATCATAGTGCATGAAGCTGACGAGCCAAATGCCGTCATCGACTTTCCTGATTCCGAGCCTTTGCCTGGCCATGATGGTGGAGATGTTGATCTTCTTGCGGTGCATGCAGATGCGGCCGCAGGCGGTGACGAGCGCATCTCTGTCGTGGAACGGAGTCGATTTCCGGCAGGCCGTCATAGGCTCTTGAAGATGGTGTGTAGACTTCGGCTGGCATTCTCATGGCGAGCGTCTCATGGGGCCGCTCTTTGCGGATTTCGGATTATCGGGACACCGATTCCGGTAAAGCGCGGACAGTCGTTTCATTAATTCCCGGACAGTTTTGGAGTGCACCCTCAGACTGAGACAATCAAAATCGCGTACAGTTTCCCCGCAAGGAGAGGAAACTGGGGCATGGCCGGACGGCAAAGAGTTATTGATGAGGACCAAAAACTGGAGCTTCTCCAGCGTATGGAGGCGGGTGAAACCGTCAGCAAGTTGGCAGATGAGGTTGGCATCAGTCGCCAACGTCTTTACGAGTGGCGAGATCACCTCAGGCTTCGTGGTAACCTGAAGTCACGTCGGCGCGGCCGGCCGGCGAGAGTGGCGGGAGGAGTTGACGGCGACGTGCCATTGCAGAGCGCAGTCGATCCGCCGGCGCGTCGGGAAAAGGCTCTGATTAAGGCTAGGCGCCGGATCAGGGAATTGGAGCAGAAAGTCGGGCAACAGCAGCTCGATCTCGATTTTTTCGCGAAGCCTTGCGGCACTTCGAGGAAGATCATCGTCGGAGCAGCGCTCCTGGCGAAACCGGATCTTCAAAGTCATCGAAAAGATGACGACCGGCCTGTCGCAAGGCGAATTCAACATCGACCGAATGTGTTGGCTCGCGGGCGTCAGCCGCGCGAGTTATTACCGTCACTGGCTATTGGATACGCATCTCAGAGCAACCCTTGCGATCGAAGCTCTCGAGATGGCGATCACCGATCGCCAGCCCGTGCCCGGGAGCCTCGTGCATCATTCCGATCGCGGCGTTCAATACGCGTGCGGAGCCTACTCCGAACTTCTGCATCTTCACGGCATCCAGGCGAGCATGAGCCGTGTCGGAAATCCTTATGTCTCAGTCTGAGGGTGCACCACATCCCTGTCCGCGATTTAATGGAACCGCTGTCCGCGAATTACCGGAACCCGCACGCTCTTCATTGAATTCGCTGACTAATACGGCTCCTCACTGAAATCGGTCAGACTTTGATGGGAATGAGCTGCGGCTTCTGGGGCTCCTGAAAAGGCGCTTTTTCCTCAGTCGAGATCGTCTGCACCAAAGGATTGGGCTGTGTTGATTTAGCAATGTTCCAGCCAACACATGATAAATTCGGCCGTCGTGCGGCAGGCGGGCGTTCTTCGATCGTATCGACGCCAATCCTCCAACCTGTCGCTGGCCCCGCAAGCGAGACGAACCAGTGTCGGTTCAGACATTCCGCCTCGAAGCGACCGTTAATGGTTCAATGAAGGCGCATTACGGGGCTTCCCAAACCGTGGAAATCTGGCCGGGAACAGGATTCGGTGCCCGGATCCTGTTGCACGGGTCGTGGTTAGCCGACCTGCTCGGCACACAACCGGCTCCCGTCCAGCGTCAGTTGACGCCAAGTTCACGGAACGTCGAAACGCTTCAGCATCTTTTTGAGCTGGACGTTCTGCAGACGAAGTTTTTGAGCCAGCAGTCGTCTCAGCTCTTTGATTTCCTCGTCGAGGATTGCCGCTTCGTTGAAGAAAGTATCCCCGGACGACGAGGTTTGTACGGTCTCAGCTTCATTTCTGGCGACAGCGCTCTGCGCAACCACTTGGGCGCCGTCCTTCTTTGAACGTTCTCGACGTTTGATCCCCGGTTTTCTTTGGGAATTTGCGCTTGTCTTGTTTTGCGGCCCCAGTGTACTCCCCGCCGCACCCGAGTGCTTGGTTTCACTCGGCGGAGGGGATTCAGGCTCTTGAATATCAATTGGCAGGTTCATTGCCTGCGAGAAATTGGGGTCGCTTTTCGGCTTGTCCGATAACATCGACACCTGCTCAACCGGGACCACCGCATCGTGATCAGGTGTGCCAGAAGCTCCCGTTGTGTCGAACGGAAGTGGCGACTTGTTTTCCGTTTCGCTTTCGATCGCCTCGGGCTCAGTGTCAGGCACAATCAAGTTCTCTTGCACGTTCGCCGGTCGTCGCCGCGAGGCAAATTGAG
Source organism: Sinorhizobium sp. BJ1 (assembly GCF_002531555.1). Taxonomy (NCBI): domain Bacteria; kingdom Pseudomonadati; phylum Pseudomonadota; class Alphaproteobacteria; order Hyphomicrobiales; family Rhizobiaceae; genus Sinorhizobium; species Sinorhizobium sp. BJ1. The sequence continues at coordinate 46,684 of NZ_NWTH01000023.1, read as the reverse complement.
CAAGAAATTTCCACGGTGTTTTCATCGTGTTCCTACCTCGATAAATCTGAACTGCGATCCCGCTGCAGCCATGTACCTTCAAACGCCGTCCGGCCAGGCACCGTGACGGGCGACCGGCGAATATCTCCCCTGCTCAACATGGACTGAGGGTCATTGTCTCTACAAGCGTCTTTTGCTGACGATCGCGTGCCGGTATCCACAACCGGCTTTGCATGGCCTCCGGAGCTCGGCGCCGGACCGCCGCCGCAAGCGCTTGAGAGCGGGGATTCTGATCCCTCCTTGTGAAGGGGAGCGCACAGCAAGCACCGTTTGATTGAAATGTCCGTCCGTATGACGAGAGGATGCGATGGAACCTCACCGGACCCGTTCGGCCCACCGCGGAGATGCGGCTCAGACGAAAGCGGAGAAAGTGCGTTGTCAATGACTGCGCGTCCTCAGGTCTTCAACCTTTACGTCGCTGTCGAAAACATAGCCGGCGCCCCGCTCGGTGCGAATATACTGCGCGCTGCGGCCCGTGCCCTGCCCCAGCTTGCGGCGAAGGCGCAGGATCTGAACATCGATGCTGCGGTCATAGACCTCTTGATCATACACACGCGTCGCCACCAGAAGCTGCTCGCGCGAAAGGACGCGGCCCGGATTTTTGAGAAAGGCCATCAGCAGGTTGAACTCGCCCGCAGTGAGCTTGACTTCACGATCCGTCCCTCGGCGCAAACGGCGGCGCTTTGTGCTCACTCGCCAGTCATCGAAATGGAAGATCCTGTTCCGGCCACGCTCCGGCTCGCGTAAAGCGGCACGCACGCGGGACAGGAGTTCTGGCAAGCCGAACGGCTTGGTGATGTAGTCGCGCACGCCCGTTTCGAGTCCGGTCATTTTGTCAGCCCTGTTAAGATCGTCACCGCTGATCATGATGATCGGAAGATCTGTCTTGGTGCCGAAATCCCGAACGAGCCGAAGACCATCTTCTCGGCCGAGGCTCAAATCAATAATTGCTAGATCAATCGGTTCGGAAGCTACTTTGCCGGCCGCCTTCTGACCGTTTTCGACCGCTCCGGCCCTAAACTCGTGCTCAGACAAGAATTCGACCAGCAGTTCTCTGAGCGAAGCGTCCTGACTGATAACGAGAATGTTTTTCATCTTCACACCTGCTGACTCGCTAAGGCTTGCTGGGCCATGCCAGCCAATATGGGGACAGTCAGCAGGTGGGACAATCATTATCAGGTGCATAGCAGAATAGCGCAGACAAATAGCGGCAAGGTGCTGCAGTGGACCACGAACTGAGCTCTCCAAGGCCGCTGGTCTTTGATGGTCGCGTTTTGCTGATTAATCCCGAGAGTTGCCTGCGCGGTACAGCTAGGTTGTGGGAGACCGGTCCTCTTCCTGGTGCCTCGGTTTGCCTCCAGTCTTTCAGCACCGTCTTTGGCGTGTGTGCGTCTCATGGATTGCCTTCCCGTCGGCTTTAGTTTCGTTTCCGTTTATTTCAATTGAAACCCCATAAACGTTGACATTTTCGTGTATTCATAGAGACTCTCCGATGATTAAATCGGCCAATACGGTTTAGTGCTCACACACTAATCATGAATGAAAGGTACTCTTGATGGCACATTCGCCACCAAAACCAAAAATATTTCTAACAAACGCGACAATTCGGGATCTATACTCCAACGTATTGCTGACGTTGTTGCACGGATCTCATTGCCAGCAACTTTCAAACAACTGCAGAGCCGGGCTCGCGTGGCGATGCGGGGTGTGTCCGAAGATAGGAGGTGGAAATGAGTAGACTGGTCGTTGTCTCCAACAGGGTTACGCTGCCCGGCTCGCAGTCGGCAGGAGGGATGGCCGTTGCGCTGAACGCCGCGCTTCAGCGAAACAACGGTCTCTGGATGGGATGGTCGGAGAAGGTAAAAGCCGAGGAAGAACCGTCAACGTTGACGGAAAAGGAAGTCGGCGGCATTGCCTACGCACTTATCGATCTCTCGCAGAAGGATCTGGAAGATTACTACTACGGCTTCGCCAACCAGATTCTTTGGCCGATCTTCCACAACCGTGCCGACCTTGCTAAATACTCCGAGGCGCGAGAGTCCGCATATTACCGCGTCAACGAAATGTTTGCAGATCAGTTGGAGCAGGTCCTCAGACAGGACGATGTCATATGGGTGCACGACTATCACCTGATCCCGCTCGCTGAAAAACTGCAGCAGCGTGGCCACAAAAACAGGATCGGCTTTTTCCTGCACACGCCGTGGCCGCCGGCGGACATCCTCTCCACCCTGCCTAACTATAATCGTCTGCTGCGCGGGCTTTCGTGTTATGACCTCGTCGGTTTTCACACCGAGAACGATCGCAACAACTTCGCCGAATGCCTGCGCCGCCAGGAGTGGGGGGAACTCAACGGAGACGACTGCCGAGCCTATGGAAACGAGTTTCGCTGCGGCGTTTTTCCGATCAGCATCGATACGGCCGAGGTCGCAAGGCTTGCCGAGCGCGACGACGATCTGCCGGACAGCTATTGCAGGTTTGCCGGTTATGACATCGCGATTGGCGTCGACCGTCTCGATTATTCGAAGGGCATCGACAACCGCATCGACGCCTTCAATCGTTTCCTACGGAGCAACAAGCATCGCAGACGCAAGACCTTGCTGCTGCAGATCACCCCAAAATCCCGCGACAAAATACCGGCATATCAGGCGGTTGAAAAGGACGTCGCCGAGTTGGTGGGGCGCGTCGATGGGGAACTCGGAAGCGTCGGCTGGGTGCCTGTGCACTACATCAATCAGTCACTCGGCCAACCGGAACTGGCCCGCCTCTACCGCAGGGCACGCGTCGGCCTTGTGACGCCACTTCGCGACGGCATGAACCTGGTGGCGAAGGAATATGTCGCTGCGCAAGACCCGCGTGACCCGGGCGTTCTCGTGCTCTCGCGCTTTGCCGGTGCCGCCGGTGAGTTGGGCGAGGCGATTCTCGTCAATCCCTATGACCCGGAGGGCATGGCGAGCGCCATAGAAACGGCCCTCGACATGACGCGAGATGAGCGGATTAGGCGATGGAGCGCGATGATGGAGAGGCTTCGCCAGCACGATGTCTATCGCTGGTGCGAAGACTTTCTCTCGAAGCTGAATGCTGCGCCCCAGGGTTTGACGGCATCGTTGGACCCGGCTTCGCCAGTAGCAGGCTGACCGCGACCAGGTAAGTCAGGCACCATTCCTCGAAGCGTGGCGAAATGTGTTGTGTTAGAAGACATACCAGGTTCCTAACTGCCACAGGCCGCGGAGCGGAGAACTCACGGTTGCGCCAGATCATCAAGATCGTTGAGGCGATCCGCAAATGCGCCGGCTCGGCTGGCTCAAGGAGATCGCCTCCAACACCGTCGAGCGCGCTGACGCCCACCGAATCCGCAAGGAGGCGCTCGTCGCCGGCACCGAAGGGGCCACGCATTCGACTAGTCATAGCTTCGCTCACCGACGTCGCGGATTGGACGATGTCGATCCGGCTTGTGAAATCGCTGATGTGCTCAGGAGGTTCGGCCTATTCCGCCACGCCAATTCTCCAACACGTTAGCATGAGCACGCTTGCATAGGAAGACAGGTTGAGAGGCCCCATGGATGAGCTCGCTTGCAATGGCAACACTTCAAAACGGCGGGAGCGGCCGCAACTAATCGTCGCTGGCACTCCTGCCGCACACCGACGGCAAATGCTGGCATCGATTGACCTGAACATGCTGTTGGCTCTCGAGGCGTTGCTGGAGCACCGCAACGTGACGCATGCGGCGCGGCACTTGGGTCTGAGCCAACCATCGATCAGCCGAGCGTTGACCAGGCTGCGCGGCATTTTCAATGACGATCTCTTGGTCCGCGGCTCGCGCGGCATGGTTCCGACGCCGCACGCAGAACGCCTGGCCCAGCTGCTGCCGGCGGTGCTGGATTCGATCCGCGGGATGGTGAACCGCCGCTTTGCCCAGGGAGAATGGCGATCAACGGTAAGAATGGCAATGCCTGATCATCAAGCGCTCGTGCTGCTACCGCCTCTCCTACCGCTGCTGCGCGAGCGCCCGCCCAATCTCGGCATAGTGACCAATTCGATCCTGGCCGGAGCGCTCCGACGGCTCGAACAAGGCGAGATCGATTTGGCCGTTGGGCAAATCGGTACGGCTCCACAGGGCTATTTTCGGCGCAGGCTCTACATCGACCGCTTTGCTTGCCTGCTTCGCAACGACCACCCAGCCCTGTCGCAGAAATGGACAATCGACACCTTCGCGGCCCTGCGCCACGCCACCATTGCATCGGATACCAAAGACGGTTTCGGCCGGGTGAATGACGAACTGGCCAAATTAGGTCTTCAGGCTCGCGATCCGGTGCTGGTTTCCAACGTCCTGACGGCCGCGCTGGCGATCATGGTCACCGATCTGGTGCTGGTTGTACCACGCCGCGTCGCTACCAAGATCGCCGCCTTGCTGCCGCTAGCGATCGTCGATCCGCCTATGGATCTGACGCCCTACGAGGCCGCGCTCATCTGGCACGAGCGTTGCCATCGCGACCCCGACCATCGCTGGCTGCGCCACGAGATCGCCGCCGCGGCTGCGGGGCGGAGCCGGCAACAAGCGCGAGGGCAGTCGAATGACGCGTCGCCAAGGCAATGAGTGTCATGCGATCCGAAGTCTGGCTGTTTTCAGGATATACGTAGACAGTTCGTTACCCGCCCCTCGTCCGCCGCCAGCCGAAGCTTGCCACGCTGCGGCAACACAACGAACTCGACGCGAGCCTCTTTCGAGCGAGAATTTGAAACGGGAATCTTCGGCAACTTGCCAAACGACCGCGTATTCACGCACTCAACCATCGACACAATCTACGTTTCCCTTCGTCGACCCCCGTGCGGCGCGCCAATCTCTTGGTGGGCCACATCCTCAGGGCGGCCCCGAGGTGCACGCATCCATTCTGGCCGCCTATGTTGGGTCGGACCCGGTCACAGGTACGTCGTTAGCCCAAATCGCGAGCACTTTGCCGCAGGTCGAAATCGTTGATCACCGTTTGTTGCGGCCGGGAGGCTCCGCGCAAATCGTGATCGTCGATTGTCGCGACCCAACGCAAGACACGCACGGTCGTGCGAAACCCGCCTCCGAACTTGTGCAACTGGGCTTGGTTGCGGAAAGCAGCCTGGATCGACGGACAGTTTTCTCCAATGGGTACTCCGACTACCTGCTGTGGCCACCGATGGAGCCGGAAGTTCTGAGCAGACTTGCCGCCTGCGTCGCCGGGATCGCGCGGCGTGCGGCCCCGCCATTCTTCTCAGCCGATCCACTGGTGCAGGGCTTATGCGATCTGCTGGCGCAGCGGCTCGATCAGCAGATCACGGTTATCAAATTGGCGCTGACGCTCGGGACCAATCAGACAACGCTCGTGAATCGCTTCGAAGCATCCTTTAACTGTGGGCCTATGACTTGGCTAAGGCGCTACCGGATGTCCTTGGCGGCAGAGCGCATGGAAGCGGGCACGAAAGCGTCGCACAGGTCACAGAGACCTTGGGGTATTGCCACAATTTCTCAACAGCGTTCAAGGCGTTTCATAGCCTCTCGCCGCTACGCTATCGCAAAAATGGTAGCGGGCAGAGAAAGCCTGGCTAACGCAAAGGTGGATCTCGAAACGAACCAGTATACAGCAACGGATGCCCGAAAGTGTTCTCGCACTCGGGCGGGTGTGCAATTCGGGCACCTCACAGCTCTTACGTCAACGCTCAGAACTCCCTAGGAGGAAAACATGTCGAACGCATCTGCAGTGGATATTCACGAGCATGAACAGAGTTTTTCGGACAAGGACTACGAGGCCGCGCGCGCGTTTTTCTACCGCCATCCCCTGAATTTGGCCGCGCCCCCCAGCGAAGACACGATCGCGAACGATCAAGGGACAGTACAGTTTCATCTCATCGGCCAGAAAGCGAACGATCCGACCTACAGCGGCATCATGCATGAGAACCAGGACAACCTTCTTGCGATGGGAGGACTCATTCACGACTATATGCAGACCCATTATCCCATCATCGATTCACAAAAACTGGACATCAACACCTGGACAAACGTTGTTGCCAACATCCCCGACGTTTCGATCGGCGGGCAAAAACACAAGAGTTATTCAAACAGGTTTGTCGGCATTTCTGTGCCAGCCACATTTCTCTCCTTGCTTGCCCAGGCAATCATCACAGACGGCGCATCGCTGCTGATGGATTTTCAGACCTTCCTTACAGCGATGGGCAACCTCACCTTCAGGGCCAATGGCAACGCGCAGCAATACAAGGCGCTGACGTGCACCTACCAGAGTTACCTTCTCGACAATGGGGCAGGCGGATATTACGACTACGGAGCAATCGTTCTGCGGCAGATCGAGTTCAAAGAACACTTCCTTGAGCTGAAATCCTGTCGCTCGTCGACACAGTATGTCAACGTCGACATCGACTATACCGAGGTCACCAATCTTGTTCAGACTCGACGCATTCGCAAAGGCGGCCGCGACCACGAAAACTTCCGCGGACTCGTAAATGAAAACTCCACCCACCAGTTAACGAAGGCAAAGAACTTCTTCAACGGCGGCTCGATCCCGCAAGGAGATATCAAGCCGCAGGTCTGATCCCCAGACCTCCGGTTCTCGAAAGCAGCGCACCCAACCAGCGGCTAGTCCCGGACACCTCGCCCCATCCTGAATGCGATACAGCAGTCCGGAAGCCTTTGCGAGCTACAGAAGATGCCCTGTTGCCGCGCAGTGGCGGCGAACTCTGGTCCGCCCCATTCTATCCCTCAACGCATTATCCAGGTTGATAGAATGATAGACACCGCAGCCGTCCAACTTGTATGGAGTGCAAGTGCGAGATCCCGCGCGGCGCCATTGCCGCACGCCATTTCATGTTGCGCCGTGCAAATTCAATCCAATCGGATTGCCGCTTCAGTAGACATGTGCGCGGGTAAACTCTTGTCGAATGGATGTGTAGTCAGCCGTGGCCACGCTGGTGGCACTGCTGCGGTGCGTCCGCTGCGAGCGGAACACCTTAGATCAGACTTCGATCCGTAACGGCTCCGCTGCCCCCTCAAAGGCAGCCATGATCGAGGCTAGCAACTCGCGACGCGCTCGCCCTTGGAGCAACCGGTGGGCACCGCGGACCTTCCATAACCTGGATGCTTGGCATCCAAATAATCGATTTTACGAGTTTCGCTGGATGCTGCATTAGGTAAGTATGACTTTTGATTCAAGTTGGCCCACCGGTAGCAGCATTGACGGAGCTATCACTCTGAAAAGCGCTACAAAGGTCATTAGCTGCGTCACAATGCCTGACGCCCGTCTGCTGCGTCCGACCGGATCGCATCGCATGTCTCAAGAAAACACGCGCGTGGTCTTTGTGTGCGCTCTCAGGTGCTATGGACGGTGCGTTGGGAAAATGACCGGGAAATCGAAGACCGTCTCGAACTCGCCGACTTTTTTCGACCGCGTAGGACCGACCGGTGCATTCAACGGAAGACCACTCGCAGGCAGACGGTCAGATCTGTTTGCTGCGTCGCTCCATCAAAGTTGGTGAGGTTGATGCTAGTCGTCGAACTAGAGCTTTATGGAGGACTCGGGATCTTGATGGACTCCGAATTAGCCACTCGCTGCGCGTCATATATCCATACTGCAAGGAGTTCGAGTGCCATTTCGGCTTCCGCGCGGTTCCACCCGTGTTGCAGGTGCATGCCGAGGGAACCGGCCGACACTTGCCGGCGACGCCTCTCACGGGGGGTCGCGTGCATTCCACGCCCCCCGGATTCGCGCCCCGCTCTACCCACCCACGCGCATAGAAGATGTACTCGTCGTTTTGCCGAGCGGGCAGCCAGGTTTGATTGGCTGCGACGACAAATTGAATGGAATGGCACGTCGACAACTTACTTAAGGTGCGCAGCAAGTGCACTTCACACCGGAGATCCTGTAAATGCTGAGGGGACACCGTGTCCCGGAGACTTCTTCGTTTCGGGGCATACGCGGCAGAACAGCCGCAACTGGCCCGGAGAGTCATCGCAGGATCGTGCACCGTGTCTCGGAGGCGAATTTTGACGCAGGTCAACAACTACCACCTACTGCACCGTGAGCTGGCGGCGGAGGACCCGTGGCGGCTCGACGGCAATGTGTTCGAGCAGGAGCGACATAGGCAGATGCTTCGGTTGTCGCTTTCCCAACGTCCTATCACCAACGCACTCGAAGTCGGGTGCGCGGCCGGCGCATTCACGGAAAAACTGGCGCCTCATTGCAAGCGGCTCACTGTGATCGATGTTGTGCCGCAAGCGATTGCTCGAACGAGGCAACGGATAAAGGAATCATCTCACATCAACTGGATAGTCGCTGACGTCCAACAGTTCTCGACTCAGCAGCTATTCGATCTGATCGTCGTAGCCGAAGTTCTTTATTACCTGGAGGATTTAGCCGCAATGCGCACCGCCGTTCACAACCTGGTGAGCATGCTAGCGCCTAATGGGCACCTGGTTTTTGGATCCGCGCTCGACGCAAATTGCCGGCGCTGGGGCCATGTGGCGGGTGCCGAGACCATCATCGCCATGCTGAACGAAACGTTGATCGAGGTGGAGCAGTTTGATTGCCGCGGCGCGTCGGCCAACGAAGACTGCTTGCTTTCCCGTTTTCGGAAATCGAGTTTCTAGTGAATCTAACTTAGATGGAGACAGTATGCTCGTCTGTGGCATCAAGTTGACCCATGACGGGGCTATTGCCCTTGTCGAGGATGGACGGCTCGTCTTCTGCATTGAGCAGGAGAAGCGTGATAACAATCCCCGATATCAAGCAATCGATAATCTCGATGCTGTTGTGGCCGCTCTGGCGGAAAACGGGCTCAATGCGCGAGATGTTGATCAGTTTGTTATTGACGGCTGGGACGGTGAGGTCGAGTCGCAGTTTCAGGTCCTCAGTGGGGTGACTCCCCTTGTCCTCAAAGGCGCGCCCTACGTTGAGCGCCATGCCGAGGGACTTCTCGATTGGGTTGGCGGCTCCGGCCTCACGCTTGGTGATCGGGTTTTTAGCTACAGAAGCTATCCCCATGTGACGAACCATGTGACGTCTGCATACTGCACCAGCCCCTTTGCCAAGTCCGGAGAGCCTGCGCTTTGCTTGGTGTGGGACGGCTGCATATTTCCGCGTCTATACTATGTAGACGGCAGCCGAGCTCGCTTCGTCAAATCTTTGTTCCCGGTGACAGGCCAGGCCTACGCTGTCGCGGGCCATTACTTCGGCCCGTATAAGCAGGCGAGCCGCGGGAGTTGGGATCTCGGCGTGGCCGGTAAGCTGATGGCCTTTATCGCACTAGGGTCAGTTGATGAACGCATCGTTGCTGTGTTTCAGAAGCTCTACGACGAACACTTTGCCGGCGATACGGCCGCTGCCTATACCTTCCGCGCAAACATCAACAACGCGGAATCCTCACTTGCGGCCGTGCATGATTTTTTCGCTGCCAGCGCGCTCCAATTGGGCGCAGAAGCGCCCGAAGATGTGCTTGCATCGTATCATTGTTTCCTCGAACGTCTCCTCGTCAATGAAATGGCGAATGCCTTGCAGCACCTTGCCCTTCCAGGAGCACGCAATCTGTGCATAGCTGGCGGCTGCGGACTCAATATCAAATGGAACAGTGCACTGCGCGAGACGGGCCTGTTCGATTCGGTCTGGGTACCGCCCTTTCCTAATGACAGCGGCTCTGCGATTGGTGCAGCTTGCTCTGACATAGTGGCACAGCATTGGTTCGTGCCGTTGGACTGGTCAGTCTACAGCGGCCCGAGTCTGCAAGCGGGCGATGTACCGGCCGGATGGGACCCTAGCCCCTGCAGTATCTCGGAGCTTGCGGCAATCCTCGCCAGCAACAAACCCGTGGTTTTCCTTTCTGGACGCAGTGAGCTTGGACCACGGGCATTGGGAGCAAGAAGTATTCTGGCTGCCGCGACCTCGCCGGAAATGAAGGATTACCTCAACGAAATCAAATTCCGCGAACACTTCCGCCCAGTGGCGCCGATATGCCTGGAAGACCGTGCGCCGGATATATTTAGCCCCGGAACGCCCGATCCATACATGTTGTTCGATCATCAGACGAAGATGGCGTGGCAGGAAAAAGTTCCTGCTGTTGTACACCTCGACGGGTCTGCGCGGCTGCAAACTATTTCCAGGACCTCTCAGCATAAGGTCGCCGAGGTACTCGTCGAATATGAAAGGCTCACGGGCATTCCGTTGCTTTGCAACACAAGTGCTAATTACCATGGCCGTGGCTTCTTCCCGAGTGCGGCTGCAGCCTGCGAGTGGGGACGCGTTGAACACATATGGTGCGACGGCCTACTATACAGGAAAACGCACGCTACCGCGTAAGTCCGATCGACGCGGTCTTCGCGCAAGATGAGCGTATGTCTAATGCATTCCGTATGCGGAGTTGCTGCTCCCGGCGAAAGGGTCACTCTTCCACCGGGGAGCAGCAACTCTATGTACGCACAATTTGAATTTCGAGTTCCCCATTTTCGTTTTATCCAAGCGCTCGTGTATCATTGAGCAGGCAGGTCCTGTAAGCGCCCCCTGGTGCGAGCAGGTCTATGCCGGTGGCTGCGCGGTAAAATGCTTGCCGCGGTGCGCGCCCCGCTGACCACCGAGGCTTCAGCCCAAGCGTGATCTTCAATCAGCTTCAGGATAAATACGAACCCGTAAGCCACCGCCCGCTTCCAGCAGTTCGGCCCGATACGGCACGCCGCGGATGTTGATATACGTCGGGCGCCCGGCTTCCGGCATGAGGTGCTCCCCCTCTAGTGTACGGACAAGGTAACGTGGAAGCCAGCGTTCGCGGTGCTGCCATCCCCCGCGGATAAGAAACCCAAGGTCCGCTATAGGCTGACGGGATGGCCCTGCTTCATTCATCGGCCTCGCGCGCGGATGATGGATGAGACGAATGTCCCTGCGGCCCCCCGGTCCCAAGGTGATCGAGTAACGCTCACGGTTGATCTCGACCTGCCTTAGACCGAATCGGTTTGGCAGCAGATTGATGTTTTCCAGTACGTCGATCACGACATCCGAGCCCGGTTGGGAGCCGTGGCGCCAAATCTCGCCAATGATAGGTCCGGTATCCGGAATCTCCTGAGGGGTCCCCGATGGCGACGGCGGTCTGGCAAAGTCAGGCTCCGGCGCAGAATGAGCATTGTCACGCAATTCATACGGCGTGGGCGGATTCAAATTAATTATCGGCTCAAGACCGCCGTAAATATCTGAGGACGGACGCCTTGCAGATGATGGTGACGCAGGTTCTTGCATCTGCTCCCCAAACCAGGCCCAAGCGCCCGTGCTCGGGGTGGCTGGGGTAGCCGGAAGATCCTGCAGCGTGCCCGGCTGCGGGCCAAGCTGTGGCCTGAACGAGGACGATGCGGAGTCTTGCATCTGGTGTCTGCGGTTTGATCCTCATACTGCTCAACATCTCTGGCCAGCTCGCACAGGACCCTCAAGCGATTGAGGAATTTAAAAAAACTTTCCCGCCGCAGTGGCGGAAATTGCCGACGGAGCCGCCAAAGGCAAACGAATAGGACGAGGCGCGCATCGGCCAGAAGAACAAGATCACGAGGCGCTGGGCCAAGCGTGGAACGCGACCCTCAGCACCGCACGACCAGCGAACCCGATCAGCCTACATCTTCGGCGCCATCTGCCCGAAGCTTGGAAAAGCGGCAGCGCTGGTCATGCCATGGTGCGACACCTACGCCATGACGCAGCATTTGGCCGAAATTTGCCCGTCATGTCGCCTGCGATGCGCATGCCGTCCTCATCGTGGATCAGGCTGGTTGGCATATGTCCAACACTCTCCTCGTACCAGAAAACATCACGATCCTGCCGCTGCCGCCAAAATCGCCCGAACTCAACCGGTCGAAAACCTCTGGCTCTTCATGCGCGAGAACTGGCTATCGAACCGCGTCTTCAAATCCTATGAAGACATCGTCGCTCATTGCTGCGACGCATGGCGCAAGCTCGAAAGCCAGCCTTGGCGCATCATGTCTATCGGGCGCAGAGATTGGGCATATGGGTTCTGATCAATGGGAATCCGTATTAGCGAGCAACTTCGGATCGAGGTGAAGGCGAAGATCCGCAAGCGCTATTTGCCCGCAAGTAGACGCCCGTGATTTCGAAAAATCGCCAGCGATTGGGAATGGCATCTGGTCTGATTAGGCAGTGGCGGTTTTGCGAAGTTGAAGGACAGCAGGTCATTGGATATCGGCATCTTCGATGCGCTGAGGCAGTTCTGTGAGGGCATGGCGCAATCGCCAACGGCTCGACGCCACAGGCGCGACAGGTCAGCACCACGCTGGATGACGGCGCTGGCCCCCAGCCGTCGACAGTATCGCTGAACTGGTAGCTCACTGGCTATGGGAAAGGACCCGCAGTTCGCTCGTCGCCCCGATCTTCAGGTGCCGCCTTCTTGCTCGCTTGATCGCGCTTCAAGCTCTTTCAAAATCGAATGTTGAATTTTGCCCGACGCTGTTCGCGGCAATTCTCTGGTGAAAATGAACTCCCGCGGGACCTTGAACCGGGCGACCTGCGACTGTGCATACGCCGCCAATGCTTCCGCTTCGATCCGTGCCTCCGCCCGCCTGATCACATAGGCGACCGGCACTTCGCCCCAGCGCGAATCCGGTCGACCCACGACAGCGCATTCCTCGACATCGGGGTGCTCCCCGAGTACACGCTCGACTTCGGCCGGATAGATGTTTTCTCCGCCGGAAATGATGAGGTTCTTTTTGCGATCGCGGACCCAGAAATGACCGTCGGTATCGCAGTGCCCGATATCGCCAGTGCGATACCAGCCGTCACGCAGTGCCTCGCGGGTGGCTTGCTGGTCGCCCCAATATTCACAGAAAACATTCGGGCCGCGCACTGCGATTTCGCCTAGAGCACCCGCGGGCAACTCCTTACCGGCGTCATCGATGATCATCGCCTCGCAGCATAGGCCCGTTAAGCCAGTGGACTCGCAGCGCGAGTGTTCACTCCCAAGCCTCGTATAGATGGCGATGGGACAAGTTTCTGTGGAGCCGTAGATCTGCAGGACCGGCACCCCACGCACGGTAACGCGTTCGATCAGAGCCTGAGACACGATCGTCGAGCCAGTCGAAACAGCCTTCAAGGAGGACAGGTCGGCGGTCCACCATTCGGCGTGGTCGGTCAATGCTTGGATGGTTGTCGGCACCAATGCCGTAAGCGTTGGCCGGCGGTGCTCGAAAGCAGAAAGTGTCTCACCCGCCGCAAATCGGGAATGAATAGTGACTGTCGCACCATGGTGCAAAGCCGGAGTGGTCTGAATGTTGAGCCCACCCACGTGAAAGAATGGCAATACCGACAACACATGATCTGCCGATGTCAGAGCATGCATGTGCTGACTCATCACCCCATTCCAGAGCAATGCTTCCTGTCGGAGGACCGCGCCTTTCGGTCGCCCGGTAGTGCCAGAAGTGTAGACGATCATTAGCGGGCACCTCAAGTCTGCATGTGGGTTCCGGCTATCGCCGCTGCCTTTGTCCAACAGGTTACCCCATGTGTTCCCGCGACGGGGCGCGAAGTCCAGGCCGACGACTGAGGTGTCGGGCAGTGTGTGTGCCAGATGCGGCAGTAGCGCGTTGAACTCTCGCTCGAGCACCAGGACCTTTGCTCCCGCATTGGACAAGATGAAGAGCTGCTCAGGCACCGCGAGCCGCCAATTCAAAGGCACGAAAATCGCGCCAAGGCGCGCACAGGCATAGAGAAGAATCAGATAATCAGGCCGGTTCAGGCTGAGGATGGCGACGCGGTCGCCTTTAGTCACTCCGAGCTCGTTCTTCAGGACGCGCGCGGCTTGGGCGATGCGTCGGCTCAAAGCGGCGTAGCTCAAGGTCTCGCCCTTGAAATGAATTGCGGGTTTGTTCGGAGTAAACGCCGCATTGCGGTCAATGAGTGTGCAAAGATCCATTGTCACTTATCCCTTCTGTCTGAAGCCGCATGAGACTTTTGCCGACCCGGGCAACGCCATGCGACCTTTTGAGCGATTGAGGTACGGGTGATTTCAGCTTTGGCTGGGCTGCAACTCCTCAATGTGGGCCGTTAGTGCCTCAATTGAGACGCAGTTTTGTGCACGAGACGTTTGTGGTCAGCCAGGCACGGGAGCGAAATGAAACGAAGCTCAAGCATGCAGACGCCCATTTGTCTGGGCCGGCGCTACGCATTTATGTTCCCCTCGAGGTCTTCTGCCGAGGCCTTCGTCGCCTGCCCCAGTTGAACATGCAGGGCGGCGATCTCCTTTAATGCCCCGCTGAGTTCGTCGCGGGTGGGCCCACCCAAGCAAAGACGAATGCCGCTTTGATCATTTCCGGCGGACAGAGAGACAGCAGGATCGGTGACGATTATTCCGCGTTGGCGGGCTGCGTTGGCAAGCGCGACCGCCGCAGAGTTGCCCATCGACAGAAACATGTGGAACCCGCTGCCGATCCACGCATCGCCCATCGAGGCGAAGATCGAAGCTGCTAGCTTGTTTCGAACAATGGCTTCCGCGCTCGCGGTTTTCGAGATATGTGATGCCACCCCATCCGCTATCCATTTGTGGATGACAAGCCTGGATATTGGAGAGTCAGTCGCACCGTGTGCACGGAGCACGCGCACCAGATTATCCAGCTGATGAGACGGAGCAATCAGAACACCAAGGCGCAGCCCCGGTGTGAGCAGCTTGGCAAAGCTGTTTATGTAATAGGTTCGTTCAGGCGCCAGATCGAGAAAGCAAATGCGATCACGTGCAGCGAAGGCTGCGTACACGTCGTCTTCGATTATCAATATATCTTCGCGCTTGCAAATAGCGGCAAGGTCCTTGATCCGTGACCGAGACATCGTCTTGCCGGTTGGATTCTGCGCAGTCGGATTGGTGAACAACACGAGGCGCTTCTTTCTCGAAGCGACCTCGCATGCGATCCGCCCGAGGGCGTCTGGTAGGAGGCCTTCTCGATCAGCCTCAATTCCGACCAATTCAATGCCGAGCAAATGTGCAATCTTCACGAGCCCCGGGAACGGCAACTCATCAGTACCTAAGCAAATATTCGGTGCGACCAATGCGGTCAGCACCGTCGAGAGCGCATGTTGACCGCCATTGCAAAAGATCATGCGTTCGGCGTCGGCCGAGGTGCAATAGTGCTGAAGCCATCCAGCAATCGCCATACGATGATCTAGGGTTCCCTTCGGAAAATTACTTGCTCCGAAGGAGTCTGCATCAATGGTCGTCGCAAGCGAGGCCAACGTCCCGCTCAGCAATTGTTCCGAAATGACATTCGGAGGCACGTTTAAGCTCAGATCGACCATTTTTCTGGTGGTCAGGATTTTGTTCGTCGCGAACATTCCACGTCCATGGAAAGGTGAGGCAAGGCCTTGGCGCGCCAAGAGCCCATAGGCCTTTGTCACCGTGCCCAACCCCACTCCCAGTCGGTAGCTCAGGTCCCGCTGCGCCGGCAGGCGGGATCCGGGAGCGATTTTGCCGTTTACGAGGTCCTCCGCGATTGCGGCCGCCAGCCGTTGGTACGCTGGCTCATCGCCGGGTGCGATCCAAGGCTGCCAAGGTGATTTCATCAGCATGCAGATATCCAAAAAAGTGTCACGCAACACAATAAGTGTGGCGTCCATAGTGTCTTCCGGTGTAGATTCCGCACTTTCTTGCCAAGTAACGGAGAGTAGGAGGTAGATCATAAGTGAACCATACAGTATCTCGTGCAGTGTGGGCGGAGAAACGACGCCACGTCAAGCATGAATTGACAATGCTCAAGACCGTATTCACTACGCGAATTTCTTAATTCGCTGAACTAATCCTAAATAAATAAATAAATGACCTGAAGTGGCGATGGTGGTGTGACATTGGGCGTGAAAGTGAAATCGACCCGCTTTCGATGTCTGGGGCTACCCCGCTCGAAGAAGATTCAAGCCATGCAAAACGCATCCGAGACGCACCCATGGAACAGGCGCGCTGCGTCTCTACGGTCCGCCCGCCACCCATGGAGCATTACGACCAACCGCATTGTGTCACGCCAAGTGGGCCTTCTATGCAAACGCTAAACGAGTCACCGGCGCTCCTCAGGGATCACGGCCGGCTCCGGTTTGCTGCGGAGACGCCACTTCGCCCATCAGGGCATCGACCACAAGAAGCCTGTCAATTTTGAATGCGTTCCGTAGGAGATTGCAGGCGGCAAGACGGGAAATTGGGCCGGTACAAAGCGCCCGCAAAAAATGGGG
Source organism: Sinorhizobium sp. BJ1 (assembly GCF_002531555.1). Lineage (NCBI taxonomy): Bacteria > Pseudomonadati > Pseudomonadota > Alphaproteobacteria > Hyphomicrobiales > Rhizobiaceae > Sinorhizobium > Sinorhizobium sp. BJ1. Next base: position 30,428 of record NZ_NWTH01000023.1, on the reverse strand, counting down.
AAGCCGAATCCCAGTCCGGTTAGAGAAATAATCGAGTGCAAAAACTACCCCTTAATACTGTTCTGATCGCAAATAGAGGCGAGATTGCCGTACGCATCATCAAGACCCTGCGCGAGCTGGAACTGCGCTCCGCAATCGTTTGCCACGACCTCGATGCGGGAGCGCCGGCGGTTTCGATGGCCGACATGGCCATTGCCGTAAGCGGTCGCACGCCAGTTTCGGCCTATCTTGATACCGCACAAATCATCGCTGCCGCGCGCGAGGCGAATGTCGGGCGATTCACCCAGGCTATGGATTCCTGTCAGAGAATGCGGAGTTCGCGAGGACGGTGGTCGAGTCTGGGTTCGCCTTCGTCGGGCCCACTCCTGAGAGCATCCAACTAATGGGCGACAAGATCCGGGCCCGCAACTTCGTTCAGCGGAACGGATTTCCAGTCGTGCCTTCGGCGATCGAAGAAGATGACCCTGCAACGTTCATCCTCAGGGCGCGATCCATTGGAGCGCCTTTGCTGGTAAAAGCATCGGCCGGCGGCGGCGGCGAGGGCATGCGGATCGTCCGCGACCTCGATACCTTGGAGCAAGCCATCGCGCAGGCACGCAGTGAGGCGCAGCGCTACTTCAGGGATGGTCGGCTCTACATCGAACGATACATCGAAAAGCCGCGGCATATCGAAGTGCAGGTGCTCGGCGATTGCTTCGGAAACGTTGTTCATTTGTTCGAGCGGGAATGCTCGGTGCAGCGCAGATTTCAGAAGGTCATAGAGGAGGCGCCCGCGTCAACGCTTCCCCCGGGGTTGCGCGAGAGAATCTGTGAAACTGCCGTGGACATCTGTCGAGCCGCTAACTATCGAAACGCAGGCACGGTGGAATTCATCGTTGATGGAGAAGAGTTCTATTTCCTCGAGATGAATACGCGCCTGCAGGTAGAGCATCCCGTTACCGAAATGATCACTGGCATCGATATTGTTGCCGAACAACTCTATGTCGCCGCAGGTCAAGAGCTTAGATTTTCGCAGCAAGACATCGTGTCGACAGGACACGCAATCGAAGCCAGGGTGTATGCTGAAGCTCCTGCACGCGACTTTGCTCCCACGACGGGGAAGATACTGGTGCTCGACTATCCCGGCGGTCCAGGCCTACGGATCGACATTGGCATCTCTCAAGGTCAGCAGATAACGACAGCCTTCGATTCCCTGTTGGCAAAGGTGATCGTACATTCGCGCACGCGTGATGGGGCTGCGCTAAAGATCGAACGTGCGATGCGGGGGTTGGTGCTCCTCGGCTGCGAAACTAACGCGAGCTTTCTCGAGCGAGTCCTTGCCGAAGAGCAATTTCTAAGCGGACAGGTCCATACTGGATATCTCGACGGAAATCCGCAGCTGGCCGCTGGCGAATCTGCATGCGACCTGTCGACGTTCTTGGCAGCCGCGGCTCTCCTGACGAGACCAGTTCGCGAGGTGCCGTACCCGAGCTTCACGCCTCCCTGGGCGGTTGGAGAAACGCGTGAACCACCTTTTCGAGCATGAAGGTGCAGATTATCAGTTGTGGCTTTCGCGCTGTCAGCGGGGATACCGCCTGCATTTGGGCAACGAAGTACTCGCAGTCGACTTCTCCCACCAGGGCGACAGCGGAGGTCTTCTTACCATTACCGGCGCAAGCGAGCCGGTCAGGTTCGCTATCGATGGTGACATAATTCATCTGCATATTCGCGGGCGCACGCGCATTCTGCGCTACCGAGACCCGTTGTCAGCGCATGCTCTCGTGAAAAAGGATGCAGGTCACCTCATGGCGCGCGCACCAATGCCAGGTGTCGTGGTTAAAACGTCGGTTATGCCCGGCGAAGCGGTTACCACAGGCACCGCCCTGATGGTTATCGAGAGCATGAAACTGGAAAGCGTCATACGCTCGCCCCAGGAGGGCGTGGTCGACCGAATTCACTTCAATGAAGGCGAGTGCTTCGAGCGCGACGCGGTGCTGGTTACGATCACACAGGAAGGGCATTGAGATGCAGCGGCTCGCGTCTCTTATTGATGTGAACTCGCAAGAATTTCGCCTCAACGAGCACCACAACAGACGACTTGTGACCGAATTTAAGGAGCGCCAGCGTGCGGTCCGTTTCGATCGTCCCGAGCGCGACCTCGAGCGCCTGCGGCGGCAAAACAAGCTTTTTGTTCGTGACCGGGTCGAGGCTTTGCTCGATCCAGAAACTCCTTTCCTCGAACTTTCGACACTGGCTGCGAACGAGGCTTACGACGGAGGGGTGCCAAGCGCAGCGCAAGTCGTCGGCACCGGCATCGTCGCGGGACGCGAGGTGATAGTTCACGCAGATGACTCGAGCGTGAAGGGTGGAGCATGGTATCCGCTGTCGGTCAAGAAGATCGTCCGATCCTTGGATATAGCAATCGAAAATCGCCTGCCAGTCGTTCATCTTTGCGACTGTGGCGGTGGATTTCTGCCTATGCAGGCGGAGTTCTTCGCGGATCGCCACCACGCGGGCAGAATCTTCCGCAACCAATCCATTCTCTCGAAGATGGGCGTACCGCAGGTCGCCATCGTGATGGGACATTGCATAGCGGGAGGGGCCTACGTCCCTGCGCTTAGCGATTACAACATAATCGTCCAGGAAAGCGGAGCGATATTTCTCGGCGGCCCATCGATTGTTAAAGTCGCGACTGGCCAGCACGTGTCCGTCGACGACCTCGGCGGCGCTGACATGCAAACCAGTGTATCGGGAACGGCCGACTATCTCGCGGACTCAGAGATGCACGCGATCGCGATCGCCCGCGACATAGTCGCCCGGTTCAGTCGTCCAGAAAAAATCTCGCTCGATAGAGTCGCTCCGGAGCCGCCTGCCTATGATGCGTCGGAACTATACGGCATCATTCCAAGAGATGCTCGAATGCACTTTGATATGCGGGAGATTCTCGCGCGCTTGGTCGATGGCAGCAGGTTCCATGAATACCAGCCCCGCTACGGCCGATCTCTGGTGTGCGGGTTTGCGCGCCTTCATGGATACCAAATCGGTGTTCTGGCGAATAATGGCGTGCTGTTCGACGACAGTGCGCTCAAGGGCGCTCACTTCATCCAATTGTGCGATACGAATGGGACGCCCCTGTTATTCTCGCAGAACATCACCGGCTTCATGGTCGGCAGTGAATATGAGCGGCGTGGCATCACCAAAAATGGCGCCAAGCTACTCATGGCTGTGTCCGGAGCGGCGGTGCCCAAATTTACGGTCATATGTAGCCATTCTCACGGTGCGGGAAACTTCGCTATGGCAGGGCGCGCTTTCGATCCGCGTGTTTTGTTCAGTTGGCCGCAGGCTCAGATTTCAGCCATGGGTGCCGATCAAGCGACGCGAGTGCTTACGGATGTCAAGGCGAAGCAACTGGCGGTCGACGGTAAGCAGTTGTCGGCGCAGGAGTACGAGACCACCAGACAGTCGATCTTGGAAGAGTATCGGGAGCGGTCAAGCGCATATTACGCAACGTCCGAGATTTGGGATGACGGGATTCTTGATCCTGTCGACACTAGAAACGCGCTCGCAATCGCCGTAAGTGCTTCGCTCAATGCTCCCATCGAGACGCCACGTTATGGCATTTTTAGGATGTAGCGGTTCCAAATTTCTGAGTGTCGGTGGTAAACCGGCTCACAGATTATGGCTATGACCTGCATGTCGGAGGGCTGGCCGCCTTGTCGCTCAGTGGCCATGCTCGCTACCTGCCCGCGGGCAGCAGAGAAAACCGTCTATCTCTATTCGGAAAAAGCACCAAGCTGTTTGACCCATTGCCGCTGACGGCGCGGCTCTTCATACGGCAGCACGCGGCTCTTCGATAAAGCAAGTCTGGGGGTCAACGATACCGACGTCAACCTCAGCGTGGACAGCAACCTGGCGTTCAGCCCACGGTATGGCCTCTAAAAGCCGCCAGCGATGAACGCGCGATCCTCGAAGCGCTTGATGAATTGCCCCCGATAACGACATTCGAGAGCCTTAGATATCTGAGACCGCATCGCCTGACCGCTTTGCTAAAGGCTGCCGGAAGGTTCAGGTCAAAAAGCTCTTCTTTGTTTTCGCGGACAAGCACGCTCGCGCCTGGCGAAAGCACATCAACGCGTCGCAGGTGGACCTGAGGGAAAGCGAATAACCACAGCAACACGGTCGGCAGGAGATCCAGCAATTTCCCGGCCGCGGCAACCAGGGGCGCGGTCTCTGCGACCGGGCGGAGGGGCGGGACGTGGAGATCAGCTCTTCCTTGGCCTGGGCCAAAAGGTAGCGATAGGAAGGTGCCGCGAAGATCAGGCGCCAATTGCCGGCCGTGGAGGAACCAGCGCGACACCGCTCGGCTGTGTCCCGGCCCAGCTCCTCCCGGCTGAAGCCCACCATAGCCGGCCGTGACATCGCCGATTTCGATGATTTCGTCGCAGAGGTAGTCGAGGTCGGTCGTTTCGGTGTCGACAATCACACCCTGCCGCGGGCGTTGTGGCCGAGCCCCTTTAGGAACTCCAACTCCAGCGCCTGCTTGCCGACCAGCCGCTCCAGCGCTGGGATCCGGGCCAAGTATTCCGGGATGAGGTCGCCCGCCTGCGCATCTTCGTCAAATGCGCCTTGCTCGTACTTCTGAACCCAGATAAGGATAAGGTTGCGCGACACGTCGTGGCGGGCGTCTGCCGATAGGCTATATCCAATCAGAGAGGACTCTTAGCAGGGGGTTTTGACCTGCTCTCATTCCAGTTCTTCAATGGTGGTGCGCAGGGACCAGACCGCAATTAGCAGCAGGGGAAGGCCAACCAGATTTAATGTAACCCAACCTGCATTTGCCATCAATGCACCCGCCGCAAAGGAGGCCGCTACGTTAGCCGAGTAGACCAGCATGGCGTTAAACCCCTGCGCCTTTGTTTTAAGGGCAGGCGAGTAAGTGCTGGCGAGCAACAAAGTGCCGCCGTTGAACATGAAGTTCCAGCCGATACCCGACAGACCCAACTCAAGGATATACATTGTCAGAGTTTGTTCTGTGACGGCGCTCAGTATGCATCCGACGGCACTGGCGAACACCCCCAGCAGCACCAATCCCCGCAAGCCGATGTACTTTATCAGAATGGGATTGAAAAAAGACGGTAGGTACATCAAGGCGAAGTGCGCTTGGAGTACCGTTGCTGAGTCATGGACGCTGAGGCCGGAGTGATGGATGGACAGCGGCGCGGCATTCATCGTCAAAGTCATGACTGCGAAGCCGATGGCACAGATCAGACTGACCCTCAGAAAGGGTCCGCCCAGTATCAGTGTGTCGGCCGGGTGTTTGTCTGGTGCTCCGGGCTTTTTGTCGCGGCCCAGATCGGCGGACAGTAAGAGTTGGGACAAGGCCAGGGCGACACACACCAGAGACAATACCATAAAAGCGCCGGCGTAAGGAGCCTCCGGCACGGCCTCGGCGAACCGGCCGCCGAGGTACGGTCCGGCGATGCCGCCCGCGACACCAGCACCGGTGACTATGGCTACGGCGATGGCTCTCTCCGCCGGATCTTTAGCGGCGTCGATGGCCGCGAAGCGGTAATATTGACCGAAGGCGCTAAAGATACCGAGCAAGAATGTGCCCAGCACCAGCAGCGGAAAGTTGTGCACTACCATTGCCATCATTGCAGTGGCGCCGCCAACGATGCCTACACCGGCTTTGAACATGAATCCGCATCGCCGGCCGAGCCGTCCCATCAGTGTGGACGCAGGATAGATCATGATTAGCGTGCCTATGACCGTGGCGGTCACTGGAAGAGTGCTAAGCGTTGGATAGGGGGCAAGGAAATTGCCGGACAGACTTGACACCGATGTCAGCAAAGACACCACGGTACTGGTGAGCGCTTGCCCAATCGCTAGGACTATTACATCGTGAGGCGTCGGCATTTCGATGTCTCTGAATCGTAAGGGGTGAGGGTGTGGCGCGGGAACCACCGGCCGTCTCTACCTGGGCCAAGAGACTCCACCGCAAGTGCGGCAGTCCGTGCCACTAGCGGCAATGCGGCGATGTGCCGCTGACCACTCCAGCACGGTCGGAACAAGCTGCAATTCATCCGGTGAGGGCTTCCTCTCGTCAGATCGAGCCGAAGGCCACGGTGGGCCTGGTCTGCTCAAGTCGGCTCCCCTCGCACGCGTAGGGCACAGATCAACGCGGGATCTGTGGGCAACGCACAGGTCAGCCTCGCTCATTGGACCCCTCCGGCTTCGCAGAGAAGCTTTAGAGTGTCGCAGCCGGCTTCCACGAAGCAGAGTGGCTGTTGCGCTGGAGCGAGCCAGCCGAAGAGGGGATAGACGAATTGATTGTTTACCGGCCGCAGGTAGACCGCCGCCGCATCGCGCTGTTGCAGTTCGGCATAGCTTTCGAAGACGATTGCATCGCGCTTCAACACACAGGCCAACACATGCTGGGCGAGGAGGTTGCCGCCGCCTGGACCTAAGGTGAAGATGGCGGGTACGTCGCGCCGGTCCCGTTTTTGGTGAACCGTTAGGCGCAAGACGTTAGCGCCTTGTGCAGCATTTAGAATAGAAGTGGCTTCGTCGCTGGAATCTATCAGGTGGAGCGCAATGTACTTGCGCGTCGATTCCCAGGCCACACTCTGGACGAAGGACAAGGCAACCTCGAACACATCCTCGCCTTCAAACGAGGCGATCCAGTCTGATTGGCGCTCTGGCGAGATTAAACTGACGATGGCGGCACGGATCAGCCGCGAGCATGCCGTCTCATCGCGTCCGCGAAGCCACGCCTCAATGCTCGGTGGCAATTGAATGCCGTGAGGGGCGTGATGGCGCTGCATCGGGTCAAGTGCGAACAGATGTTCCCAGTCGATGTTGAGCAGAACGGTTCCGAACTTGGACAGGATCATCTCGTCGGTAACGACTGCGAGGGAGTCCCGGAACCGCTGTTCCCGCGCGTCGATGACAACAGAACGGCTGCCATCGCCGGATAGGTCCGAATAGGGGCGGAAGGACAGCGTGCCCTTCCTGCCAAGGGTATCGGCGATCATCTGGCGCTGGGCGTCATACGCTTGACCCACGTTCGGCCGCGTGAACAACGCCTCGAAGAACCGGCTGCTACCTGTGAGGACGATCATGCCGACGGGTCTGCGCACCAACTGGGATACCGCGCGCACGATGATTAGCAGCCGACGGATGGCATACATTTCCGCCAGATCGGCAAAAGACCCCAACGTCTTGAGGCCACCGGCACTACGTTTGGGTTGGCCCCAGCCCAGAACGAGGTTTATGTGTTCATCGCGGGCCAGGGCTTCATGCACTTTGCGCTGTAATGCGCGGGTGTCGAGACGGCCAGCATTCTTAGATACTTGAGGGTTACGGAATACCTCGCAGATTTGTGCTGCCGCCTGCCAGCTCTTATCGCCCAAGCATTCGTAGAGGCAGCCCACCGGCAGAGCCGCCAGTGTGTTAATGGCCGAGCGTGCGAGACGGGAGGCCTGACGGTCCATACCTGCTCGCCACGCCCCCACTACCTGCTCGACTTCCTGAGGGCCCATGTTAATCGCCGGCCGAGCCTCTAGAGTGCAAAAACTACCGAGATTGCTTATCAGCGCCTTGTGCAGATTTGATTCGCTGACAATCTCTCGTTCCGAGAGCGCGTCGTTCATTGTCAGCCCCTTCTCGTCAGGATGGAGTGCACGCGACCGTCGCCAATCAGGCGTGGATCGGTCGTATAGCCAATGGGTTGGTCGATCATCTGCATGGCGTGCAACGGCCCGTAGTGCTCCCGGTGAAAGGGTGTGTCAGGCAGTTGTTCAAGTAGGATCGGGTATTCGCCTTGGGACTCGCGCTCCAAGCGGTAACGGAAGTTTACTTTGGCGGCCATTTTTGCGATTGACAGTCCCCCCGTGCAGTGCTGGGCAGTGATGCTTGCGTCCTGCCGGGTGGCGGATAAGAATTGCAGCTCTCCTTTCTTGGCGTGAACAGTCAGCTTGATAGCATCGCGGTCTACGCGCCGCAGGAGATTTAGGCCCCGGTCAGTCAGCGAGATTGCCACGTAGTATAGCGCTGCTTCCCAAGCCTGCCGGCGCATACTCCGGAACAGGATTGCGCACTCCGCTGGCGGCAGGTAGCCCAGCCGCGACAGATGCTCTCCTTGAAGGCCTACTTGGCTTAGCGGCCGGTGTAAGCAGGACGCATAACGGATGTAAAGCTTCTGGACATCGTCTCCATAATGCCGTTCCATGAAAGCTTCCCCGCCGATCAGAGTGTGCATATCCTTGTAATAGGTGGATGAAACGATGGACCAGAAGGTGAAATGAATTTGAGCGCCTATATCATCCACTTGCTGCACCGTGTCTAAGCTAGCTTGCAGTTCGTCCGGATCGAATAGCGGATCATATAGCATAGCCAAAGAGGCGCAGTGATGTTCGTAAATTGTTTGTCGCGATTGCAACATTTCAGACGATAGGCGGTCGGATACCAAGCGCTCGTAATTGACCACTTCGACGATGTCGCCACTATTCAACTGGTTTACCCAGAAGCGCAGGCCGTCTTGGTAGGCGGCGATGAGTGGATCTGGCGTTCGGCAGGCGCGGTTGTATTTGAAGCCGTCCGCCAAGATGATAAGGCGGCAACCGGTCGGGCTGATCGCGTTGATTACTTGGGCGGCCTCAGCACACCGGACCAAGGTATGCAACTCAGCCAGGTCGGGGTTGGGACCTCGATTCTTCAGGGGGCAAAGTGGCTTGCGCGAGAATATGGGGAAGTGCAGGCGCAACGGAGCGCCTTTGTCCAGCCGCCGCTTGATAAGGTTGCGCAGTTCTATTCGAGATAAATTCGCCTCCCGCGGCTTGAACCACCAGTTGTCAAACAGGGTCTCAGTCGCGCATTCCGCTACACCGACCTTTTTCACGTCATACAGATTAGCTCGGCTGCGGGCACGAGCAACTGCGGCGTTGATGCGGCGGGCTATGGCGTCATTCATGCGCATGTTTAACGACGACGTGAAATGCGCAAGCCAGTAGTCTGCGGGCACCCGGATGGCTTTCGCCATGAATTCTCTATGGCTGTAAAGGTTACATCTCTCACGGACCAAACGGATCAGTCGATGGCCAGAGGAAATGCGGCTACGAAGCTGCGCGCTATTCATCAGAGGACATCCGTGTCTGGTGACTGGGAATCAGTCTCACTGGAGACGATCCGTCGGAAGCCAGGCTCTTCGCTAGCACCAACGGCTTTCGGCCCTTCTGCCCTCCATCCGGATACATCGAAAAGCGAGCTTTTTGCGCTGCATTGATGTGACTTTCGCGTCTCTCTGTGCCCCATGGGGGTGAATTTCGTCACTTGCGGGTGATTTTCGCCGCTCCGCGGCTGTTGGCCCGCCCTTGGCGGTTCTGTATTTCCTTTTGTCTTCCCGTTTCGGCTCATGCACTCCGCCCCAGTATCCGATTGCCTCCCGGCTTCTTGCCGCGCACCCCGCTGATGAAGCCGTCTGCCCATACTTTCCTCTTCATCGCCAGATAGCCAGCCTTGATTAGATGCTTGTTGAAACGGGAAAACAGGTACTCCACTCGGGACGGGAATAGCAAAACTCGTGCCAAGTAGCCTTAGCAGCCGGCCGTTCATGCTGGATGTCGTTGTCGACAAATCGGCCAAGCTCGTCCCGGGCTTGCCGGTTGAGGCAACCTTCCGATCGCGTTGGCTGAGTTCGATCTTCTGCAACCTTTGTCTGTTCATGACCCTGGAGACGATCGACTGGCGTTGGCGGGACACGCGGCATCATACGGACACGATTCACTTCGGGCCTGATTCGGAGATTCTGGTGACGCGGCCCGCAGATCTGCTGCGGATCGCGGCGGACTTCTTCTTCCTGGTTCAGGCCAAAGGTGAGCTCAAGGGCATCATCCAGCACGCCTTCGGCGTCGTCACGGCCGATGCCATGCCGCGCAGCGAGGGGCGCAAGATGTTCTGGTCGAGCCGCCCTTATCTCGCCTGCATCGTCAGTGTTCTAACCTGGCGCGTGACGGCTTGGACGATCGTCCCGCTGCTGTTCATCTGGGGACCGCGCTTTTACGCCAACGGGTTCTACTTCTTTGGTTTCCTGACGCAGCATGCCGGCCTTTCCCAGGACTCTTACGATCATCGCCTCAACCACCCGGACATTCATGAGGAATCCGGCCTTCGAGTTCCTCTATTCGCGTCGCCGAGATGCTGATTGCCGCCGGAGCGCGTCCGGCGTTGGCTGCTCTCACGGCGAGTAATGTGAAACTCAAGTCACTGCTCGTCCTCAGGTCGTTCTCGAACTGCGCGAGTGGTCGAGCATCGCCGAAGAACTCGGTGAGGAGAGCAACCGTTGATTAGCCGTATGGCGAGTAGCTCTGGCGCTACTTCCCGCACTGCCGGAGCTCGAGAGCGACCTTGCGGCAGAGTGGTGCTCGATCTTTAGGAGACCGCACCGACACCGGACAGGGCGGCTCGCATCCGCGAGGCGATGATCGCCACGCTTCTCAAGCGCCATCGCATCCGCCGGTTCAACGCCGCCCGTGTGCGCGATGTATTGCGCCAGCCGCCGCTTAAAGTCGCCGCAACGACCGAATCCGCCAGCGCCCATGTCACCACGCTCATTGCCCGCGTCCGCCTGTCAACCGGCGGCTCAAACAAGCGCATCATCGGCTCGATTGCCTGACGCCAGCTTCGTCGAAACCCCGCAGTTGGACCCGGGGCAGAGCAAGCAGCATGACGTAGAGATCCTCGCCTCCTTGCCGGGAATGGAAAGGATCGTCCTCGCCACGCTCGGGCTGTCGCGTTCCGCCGCATGCGTTGGGTGCCATGGTCGGAGGAGAGCCGCTCAAGCCGGCTCCCCAGCTCTATCAGCCCAAGCCGGCATAAGTCCTCAGTCGGTCCAGAAGTCCCTGCCGATCGGCGACGAGGTTGTCGAGGTTTAGCGGCTCGTGCGCTGGTCGCCCTTCTTGCGCCAATATGCTAACCAGCGCCCGCGTGCCGTCCACCACGAACACGCCGCAATCATAACTGTTCTGCTGCTGGGCCATGCGGGCTGACTCCAAGGGGGCGCCCAACCGTTGTGCGAGCTGTGCTGCCGGCTGGTCGTTGTGTCCGAGGATGGAGTCGTAATGATAGGCAATCGGCCTTGCCCGTTCGCGGCGGTCAACAAACAGCAGCGACCAATGGCTGCCGCGGCGATTGGGAGCCGGAGCATCGTTCACCGGCAGGAACAGGAAGTCGGCGGTATCGTTATCATGACGATCGTAGACGATGCGCTGCCATGCGACGAGCATGTCGCTCTCCTCGCCGAAGCGCAGTTGATAAAGGGCTATCAGGGGATCCACGAACTGCGTCCGGGCGGCGAGATCCGGATTGTCCCGCTGCAACTCCTGCCTCAGGAGCGCGTAATCCCTGAGGATATGCTCGTCGCCCAGCCATTCCATCCCGCCGAGCACCCGCCCGCGCTCGTGCGACGAGGCTCTCGGACCCAACGCCCCGATCTGAGCATCGGAGGATGTGTTCGGAAACACCGGGCTGCGCTCCGCGGCCGCTCCGGGGCACAGATACGCGTGCAGCGCCTTCACACATGGATCTGCGTTCTTTTTATCGTTTCTGTGGGGTGGGACAAACCTGAGGTTAGCTTGTTGATAGAGCGGCCGGCGCTCACTCATCATTTGGGCGATTTTCCGATCCGAATCGGGGCCTTGCAGCAACGGGCGTTTGGCGTCTTTCCTTGTTCGAGTCTGGATCACGTCCAGGCCGGTATCGAACCAGATCGAGACCCCTTTGTTGCCGATGAGGTGGCGAGTCTGCTCGTCCACGACCGAGCCGCCGCCGGTCGCGATCACCTTGGGCCCGGTGTCGAGGCATTGAGCGATCTCACGTGCCTCCAGCTTCCTGAAATAATCCTCGCCGTGATCTTTGAAAATCTCCGATATCGATTTGCCGACGTTCTGCTCGATTCTCTTGTCGGTATCGACGAAGCGCAGCCCCAGCCGACGCGCGAGAGCTGGGCCAATGCTGGATTTACCGGCGCCTGGCATGCCGACGAGCACGATCGGCCGCTCGCCGAGGGCAGCGACAATCTCCTTTGCTTCCGGTGACTTGGCAATCTCGGACTTTCTTGACTGTCCGACAGCTCGCAATCCAGGTACTGCGGCGGCGCTACCCATGCAATCCCTCCAGTGTGCTATGCTCAGCACATCCTCGGGTCTGTCAACGGCCTTGCAGCTTTCTCTTAGCCTCTGCTCGAGTTTCTCTGCCTTCTCCAGAGCATCCCGTCGCTTCAACTCCTGCAGCTCTTTATAAGTGTCGTGGTTGTCAACTTTGGCGCTGTAGCTGCCTGGCGTATGGAATTCCATCTGGAAGCGGTAGCCTGCTGCTGTGGCGAGCACAGCGTGGATGCCGAGATAAACAGGTCGGTCGAATTTGAACCAGTTGGTTACCTCGATTTCCGTGTAGCCTTGCTCCTCGAAAAGCAGAATGGCTGCCTTAAAGGCACGTGTAAAATCCTTGTCGGGGACTTCGAAGACGTGGCGTACGGCGCTGCTGATCAGCTGTGGGTTGCTGCCGGATGAGACGCTCGTGCCGGTGAGCTGCTCTCTAATGGAGCGTTCCGATCTCAAGCGGCGCTCCAGATGAGGCATTTTCACCTGGAGGCCCATTTTCCTCAGGCTTGCGGCGACGCTGAGTGCCGCTGCAGTGATTTTCCCCTCCTCTTTTGCGGCACGGGCAACCTCAATTCGGGCGCGCTCTGACGCCTCCACGGGACCCAGCGTGATCGTATCGTCGGAATCCACTGCGGCCGGCCGGAGGTCGGAGGCTTTGCGCAAAATGCCGAGCTCCGCAACGAGATTGATCGAGGTTTCCATGACTGAAGCCGTCAGCGTGGGGTTGCCCTCCAGGTCCTTCAAGGCTGCATCGGCGTCAAACCTTCCATGGTTGAGAGACGCTGCCAGGCCTTTGACGTAGGGCACGGACCTCAAGCCCGGCGTCGTATGCAGCAGCCGCTGAAGGAGCTCGCTCTTCTTGGAATAGAGCCTAGCGCCAGTGTTGGATTTGTAGGCGTCGGTGCCGACCTTAATGCCGAGGCTAAGGAGGTTGTTTGCGCTTTGCACGAGGTCGTCCGGATTGTAACCGTCCGGGCGAGGATCAATACGCGCAGGATAGTTGTCGATTAGAGCCCGGATGCGGTCTCGTGGTCGAGAAGTTGCCGGGTAGGCATCCGCCAGATCCGGCAATAGCTCTGAGACTGCTGCGCTGAGCGTCGCGCATTTTGCGTCGTTCGCGTTTTCGACTGTTTCGGGCAGGCATTCCAGATCAGGCCTCTCTGCCCATGCCTCAAGGTCGGCGACGAGCAACTCGGCCATTTCGCGAGCAACCGGATGTCGGGCGACTTCGATCTCGCGCCTCGCTCTCGCAAACGTGTTCTGGATATCCTGGCGACTCACCTCTTCCTGGCCCAACAATCGACCGATGTCTCGCCGGAGTTCGTGGTGAACGCCCTCGTAGGTGCCAAAGACGGCACGCTCGGCAAACCAGCGTCGTGCTTCATGGGATTGAGCCAGAAAGTTTCGCTGTAGGCCGCTATAGGTTTCCAGGACATCCTGGGTGGCAGCGAGAATTTGGCTGGCACGACCAAACTGGTAGTTGTCGCCGTCAAGCGCCGGGGTATGCGACTTTGGCGGCTTTAGCGACGGAAGTCCGAGAGCTTGCTCCCTTTCATCAAACCCGCGCACATGCTCATAAAGCTGCGGCCGGTCGCCGATGATGATGATGGTGTCGCCGTCGAAGTCGCCGTCAAGCTTTTTCTGTTGATCGGTCGGGACGGCAACCAACGAGCCCGGGGCAAACACCTCGGTGGCCTGCAGGATGCCGAGGCAGTCGAGCGGCGTGTCCTCCTTGACGCGGTCCTTGCCTGTCGTCCAGTGCGAATGGGACTTGACGTCCTCGGCAGACATCACCAGCCCACGGTCGGCGTAGTTGGCCGGCCATATCTCGTCCGGCACGACGATCAGAATGCCCTTGGCAAAGAAAGTCGGATCGTCGGCCGCGAGTTCCTCCCCCGTCTTCTGGGCGACATTTAAGCTATATTGCATGGCCACACACGTGTCCAGGAACGCTGCCGTCGGGTCCCCACCAACGGCTGACCTGACCAGGTCGGCTGTGAACGGGCGCAGGTTGGGCTTGTCGTACGGCGACCGCCCGATCAGCACGCCGCTCGTCCCCGTCAACGTCTCGCTCTTGAGCGTCGGCACATGGAGACGGTGATCACCGGACGGTACCGCAACTGCGCCAGGACCGTCGATGTGTCCGCCAGTCACGGTTCGAAATAGCTCCTCGGCCGTCAGTCTCTGTCCCTGTCGCTTCTCGAGCCAAGTCCTGGCTTTCTCTCGCACCTCGTGCGCCACCGGCTCGCTGCGCGGATAATGTTGCAGCGCCGTGGCAGGCAGAGAGGATCTCGTTCCCTCGCCAAAAGCAGGCACCCGATCAGGACCTTCCTGCCCCTCGGCCCGACGAACGGCTGTCATACGCTTGGCCAGCGAAGCCTTAATGAAACCGCAGCCGTCATGCGGTCGCAAGGCAATCGGGCCTCCTGGCCCAGTCAGCTCGAAGGGATGTTTCTCGCTAACAGGGCGGTCCGGCAGTAGCGACAGTTTGAAGGCGCCTTCCAGCGCGTAGTCGTGAGGACCTAGGCCATTGACAGCGGGCGGCGCGGCAAAACCCCTGCGCTGAGTGTAATAATATGCCTCTTTGAAGGGTGCCCAGGCGCGCGATAGCTTTTCAAAGGCGGTACCGGGTGCGGTTTCCGCATACGGAATCGCCAGCAGCTTCCCGCCGGAAGGCTCTGCCTCAACCGAACCTGGAACGCGGGCGGCAAGCTGGGAAAGGGTCTTTTGCCGCGGCTTTAACTTGCTTCCGCCGAAAAGATCCATGCGGTATGGCACGCCCTCGATGGTCAACGTGCGGGCCAGCATAAACGGGCTCGGCTTTCCTGGCAGTTGCACCGCGACCACCTTGACTGCCCCCGAGGTCAGGCGATGAAAGATGGAATAGCGCGTCTCGGGCTCCATGGCCAGTTTCCGGCCCTGCATGTCCACCACCGGCAATCGCATCAGTCCCGCCTCACCGTGCGGCGGTCTGGGCTCGTGGTCCATGGCTCGCAAAACCTGATGGGCGTCGAAGACGGACGCTGGATGTTGGTCCTGGACCGTCGCGGCATTCTGCGCCACGAACGTGTCCAGCGCATCGATCGGACCCTCCGCCTCGAGCTGGGCGATCAGGTTCCAGCTCATGTTGGATAGGTCGCTTTCGATGAGATCGCGCGTGCTGTCCAGGATTTCCTTGGTCTTGGACTGCAGCTCGTCCCGCCTCACACGCAAATCCGACTTGTTGCCCTCGACATACGGCCGCCGCAGCAAACCTGCCAGGGTCGCACGGGCCTTAACCACTTGATAAATCGACAGGGCGGGACGGCGAGTCGAGCTCGGACCACGGCTCCGCTCGGCATCGCTTGCCTTGAGATGGGCCTCGATCTTCTGCTCCACGATCGGTTGGATATCGTTCAGCAAGTTCAGAGCCTGCCTCCGGTGCCAAAGCAGCTGCTTGCGCGGGCTGCGGGCCAGCGGCACCAAAGCGGCGCACAGATTCCCCATGGTTTCGAGGTTATTCTCAAGCGCAAAATCAGGGTCACGATGCAATTGCGCCAGCCGATTTATTCCAGCGCGGGCGAGCAAACTGAGATCGTCATGTAATTGAGCCTTGGCCAACGCCTTCAAGATGCTCGTGACGCCCACCGCGTCGGCCTCCTCCAGGCGATGACTGGCATAATGAAGATAATGAGCCAGTTTGTGTAGCCGATCGTTCAGCAGAGCGGCCTCTGCAATCTCTCCGGCGTCCGCTCTCCCCATGACCCCGCGCGCCAAACTGCTGGCGATACTGGAGAGCCCGGGCGTGGTAAAATGACGAAATGGTTGACCCGCCGGGCCAAGTCTGCGCGCGATCTCCAAAATCGCTTGGCTGCACGCCGCTTCTTCCGGATACCTGTTGAACCCGTTGAGCAGATTTGCCAGCTCCTGTGGATTAAACCCCGAGAGTCGCTCGGCGCCGCCAAGCACCTCGCGGGCGATTACCGCGGCGGCCTGACGGGATTTCTCCTCTTGCGGCCACTTGCTCAGGCCGTTCACTAGGTTCGCCAAGTGCTGCGATGTAAAATGAGGGAGCCGGTTAGCGCTGCGAATCACCTCACCAGCGATCACCGCGGCGGCCTGGCGTGATTTCTCCTCGTGCGGCCACTTGCTAAAGCCGTTCACCAGGTTCGCCAGTGCCTCCGGAGTGAACCCAGGGAGCGGCTCGCCAGGGCTGGCGCGACCGAGCACCTCCCCAGCGATGGCAACGATGGCCTCGCCGCAACCCGCCTCGTCAGGACACTTGCTGAAACCGTTGACCAGGTTCGCCAAATTCTGCCCATTGAATTCAGAAAACCGGCCTGCGCGGTGAGGAACCTCATGGGCGATTGCAACGATGGCGTCGCGGCAATCCTCAGGACACTTGCTGAAACCATTCACCAGGTTTGCCAGATCCTGCCCATTGAATCCCGACAGCCGGCCGGCAGGGCGAGGCACCGCCCGGGCGATCGCAACGATAGCGCCGCGGCAGTCCTCGGGCCACTTGCTGAACCCGTTCACCAGGTTCGCCAATGCCTGCGGATCAAAGCCATGGAGCCGCCCGGCGCGTCTAACCACCTCACCGGCGATTGCAACCGTGGCTTGACGTGAGTTTTCCCATTGCGGCCACCTGCTAAAGCCGTTCACCAGGCTCGCCAATGCCTGCGGATCAAACATAGGCAGTTGGTCGTCGCTGCGAAGTACCTCGCCGGCGACCACGTTTGTGGCGTGACCCAAATTCTCCTCTTGCGGCCATTTGCTAAAGCCGTTCACCAGGTTCGCCAGGTGCTGCGCTTCAAAATCAGAAAGGCCGACGTTGCGGCGGTCGGCGCGGTGATAGACTTCATCGGCGATTGCAACGGTAGCGCGGAAGCACTCCGGCGCCTGCAATTTACTGAAGCCGTTCACCAGGTTTGCCAAGTGCTGCGGATCAAAACGAGAAAGCCCGGCGTTAAGGCGGTCGGCGCGCTGACAGACCTCACCAGCGATTGCAACGGTCGCGCCGCGGCAGCCCTCAGGCCACTTGCTGAACCCGTTCACTAGGTTCGCCAATGCCTGCGGATCAAACAGAGGCAGCTGGTGGGCCCTGCCAGCGACCTGACGCGCGACCGCAACGGTAGCGCCGCGGCAGTCCTCAGGCCATTTGCTGAAGCCGTTCACCAGGATCGCCAATGCCCGCGGATGAAACCCAGAAAGGCCAGCTTTTTTTTCCGCGAGGTGACAGACCTCATTGGCAATGACAACGGTTGCTTGACGTGAGTTCTCCAGTTCGGGCGCCTTGCTGAACCCGTTAACCAGGTTTGCCAATGCCTGCGAATTAAACCCGGACAGGCCGGCTTTTTTCTCGGCGCGGTCACAGACCTCGTCGGCGATTGCATCGATAGCGCCGCAACACTCCGCCTCTTGCGGCCACTTGCTCAAACCGTTCACAACGTTAGCCAGGTTCTGCGGACCAAAATCACAGAGCCCGGCGCGGCGGCGGCGAATCTCGGCCGCAACTGCTACCGTGGCCTCACGCGCGTCTTCCTGTTCCGGCCACTTGCTGAAGCCGTTGACCAGCAGGGCGAGACTTTGACTGTTGAGTTCCGAAACGGCTCCGCGTTGCTCATGAAAAACTTTGGCGATTCTGATCATTCCATCGCGACATTCCGCCACCCGGGGATATCGACTGAACGACAATACGAACAGCGAAAGCGTTTTGCTTTCGACATCGTTCAGCGCATTGCCGAGCCTCGACACCTGAGCTGCCATGGCCCTACAAGCTTCCATACCTGCGTGACCTCCAGGCTCCCGGCTCATCGCGTTGCATGAGGTGGCATACCCCCAGGTAGTGCGGGTGCGGACATCTTGCTCCCATTTTGGAACAAATTGACGGGTGAACTCGGAAGCGGCCTTCTGTAGGAATGTTGCGTGATGGGCATGGCCCTGCAGCCTCTTGTCGTGCTCCACCACAGCGCATGAAAATTTAGTGATGTCGCGAGCGATGGACATGTCATGTAAAGCGTTATTAAGTGGTGCATCGTTAAAGCTCTGTGCGGCTACATGGTCGAAAGGCAGCCGTCCCGGTCCTGCACCCAGCCTGGATTCGCTTTGCTCCTGAGGTGGGAGCGTGTCCGGTTGCGAACTACTCGCTTCTTGATCGCCGAACCAGGACCTCTCATCAAAACGCAAAGAGCTTTCTTCTTGAGCCATCGCCTCGCCCTGCGGACCTTGGAGAGAACGATGCCGCGGCCCACTGGATGTACGTCGCGAAGCCATGAGGGCTCGGCGGGGACCCTTGGAGGAACCGGCTGATATGTCGCCAAGGGCTTCGTCGGCACTTGGCCCAATGCGAGCGGAGGACATCCTTCTATCTTGAGGCCCAAAGTGCATCCGCGTCACTCCGGAATGGATCGATTGGCTGCCTTGCCCAGAGGCATGACTTGGTTGCGGGAGCGAACTGCTCGATCCAGCATCCCCAATACTCGCAGTTTCTCTGCTAGACGAGAGCGCGTTTGATTGCGATGTTCTGGCTCCCTGATCGCCGGGCCGGGGTTCGCCCTCAAAAGACCTGTTGCCAAGGGAGAGGACCTTGGCTGCTGTCGCCGTGTCGCTGTCGCCCAAAACGACTTGCGGTTCCAACCGCCCAGTGGCCGAACTCCCGGCGCCAGCGGCGGGCTTGCGCCTGCCTTTCCCCTTCCTGCGCGTCGCAGTGCCTTCGACCAGTGCAGCCCTTTTGGTCACAGCCTGGTCTGCAATGTCGGTCGCAAACGCGGCGGCAGCCGGCCGTTCGCTGATTGATGGCCCCTTCGGCTGCAGGTCCAATAGACGGAAGACCTCGTCCGCAGTAATCCACGCGCCTTCCGCTATTTGGCCCAACAATTCCAATGGGAGGTCGGCACCTGTTCGGTCGTCGCTTAGCCTGGCAAGAAAGTCGGGCAACGCCGACGCAAATTCCAGAAGCCTCTCCCTGACTCCTTCTAGAACGGAGCAGTCCCCGGGGTCGAGTGGGCGCCCTGCCTTAGTCTGAAGAGCGTTACGCGTCCGGTGGAATGCCGGCAATACTGCGGCGCTGAAGGCATCCAGGTGGCGCACCCGCCCGTTCTCACCGATAAGCATTTCCCTCAGGGCTGCCTGGAAACTGCTCGCCCGCGACTCGATTATCAACTGCGCCTGATTGATCCGCGATTGCAGAACCATGAACTTTGAAATCAGTACCGAGCCAGTCTGCAGCCGCAAATTGGCCTCTTCGGCCTGCTGTATCTCGGCCTTTGTATTTGGTAGGTTGGCAGTGACGGCATGGACTAACTGGATGCGTTCCCCGCGCCATGTCTTCTTTTCCCAAAACTCCACGCAGGCCCCATCGTGCCTTGCCACACTGGAAACCGCTTGGCTCAGCTGGGCGGGGCTAGGGTTCGATCGGAGGATCAGGTCGAGCACGCCGCGCGCCTTTTCACGCATCTTTAGCAATGGCATGCCATCCGTGGCCAGTTCCATGCATTCGGACGCCGCATTGAGCACCAGATCGCGGGTTAGGCGCGCCTGATCATTGGACAGAATGCTACCCGCCCCGGGGGCCAGGCTCGCGTGGTATTCCAGAACTCTTGAGCCTGCATCGAGGATGCGATCGAGCGCCTCTTGCTTCTCCTCCAGGGAAGGGCCTCGCGTGGCCGCTAGGATAGCTTCAAGGCGGCAAGTTTCAAATTCTGCAAGCAGGCCTTTCATATGTTGATCTGCTGCCTTGGTTTGTCCGCCTGTCAAATAAAGCGGGGCCACACCCGAAGTTGGTGGCTGGTCAGCGACTGTGGCCGTGGCATCACCCTCCGGGACTGAGGGATGAAGACGCCGCCGCGCAGTGCCTAGTCGTGTCAATGCGGCTGCACGTATAACAGACTCCAGCACTCGCCGTGCGCCCACGGAAGGGCCGGACGACCTCTCTCGAAGCCCGTCGTCGGCACAGGTCGCAGTGCGTGCGCAAGACGTCATTGTGCCTGGAGGCCCAGAGTGCACCCGCTCCAGGACGGAATCGAACGATTGGCTACCTTCCGCTAGGGCAGGGCTTGATTGAGAGCGCGAACTGCTTGATCCCGACGTATCGACGGCCCCAGCATTCAAAATGCGCGAGTTCCCCAGTCGGCCAATGCCTGTCATATCCCATCTCCGAAGCCGCGAGAATGCGTTGCCTATCGTGTTGCAGGCTGATTTCGTTCAGCGGTAGTGGACAAACGCGTCCGTGAACTCTTGGCTTCCTGCATCCGTTTGCCCACTCCTACTACGCGTGTAGTGGGTATCGGACGAGCCAGCAATACGACCATACATGATGATTCGCGCCTATCTTTTGCCATGTGTTCAGGAGTTGGCGCGGCAGGCCTAGATAGACCACTAGGCTGACCACTAGCTGATGAGCGTTGTCGCGGATGCAAGTATGCGGATTTCGGATTAACGGGACATCGATTCCGATTGATTCCGGACGCAGAGTGCCCGCGCAACCGTCACCACAGTGTGGCCAGACGTGCTCCTGTGGTGATCTCTGGCGGCCAGGCGCTGGCGTTCGGTTCGGGGCACAGTGAAGGATATTCCTGTGCGCATGCGCCGCACTCGCAAACGCTCGTGCGAAGGGCATCACCAAGCCGGGCTCTTATGTTAGGCGGAAATTACCAGGTGTGAGCTTTCAACAGACTGTCCACTTGCCCCATCCGGTAAAGCTAAGATCGGCGAAGCTTCACTGGGTCTAGGGTCCGAATGAACATCCATAAGATTGCCCGACTCACGCCGCACAATAGAGCCGTAATCGCGCACCCGTCGTTGTCGAGGGAGAGGCCGACATGGCCCCCCCTTCGGAGTCTGCATAGAGACCGTTTACAATTAGGTGACGCACTATGACGGGGATGGCTCTGCGTCTCCCTCTCCGGCCATAGTCGTGCACTTAGAAACGGTAGGTCACGCCTGCGCCGATCAACCACGGATCGATTTTTGCCTTGCCGCTCAGCGGGCCGAGAACGTCATGATCAGCCTTCCAGTCGGTTTCGAGGAAGATTTTCTTTACATCGAAGTTGACGCCCCAATGGTCGTCGACCATGTAGTCGAAACCGACCTGCAGCGCAGCGCCCACATGATTGTCGACGTCGAGATTATGGAAACCGGGCTTTTCGCTCTGGTTGTAGAACAGCGAGTAGTTAATGCCCGCGCCGACATAGGGCTTGAAGGCGCCGAAATCGGTGAAATGGTACTGCAGCGTAAGCGTGGGCGGCAGCAGCCATGCCTTCCCGACGGGCACGCCGACGGCGCCATCTTCCTTGATGTTGGCGTAGGTCGTGCCAAGAACGAGTTCAGCGGCGATGTTGTCGGTGAAAAAGTAGCTGATGTCGAGTTCCGGGATCAGCGAGTCCGAATAGGAAAGGTCGGAGCCGGGCACGCCGTCGATTGAACCACTGTCCTCAGTGAGGACGCCCAAACCGCGCACGCGGATCTGCCAAGGGCTTAGGCCAGCCGCTGCGTCCTCTGCCACCGGAGTAACAGGCTGTGATGTCGGGTCCGCGGCGGCGGCCCCGAATGCAAACAAAGCCGCACTCACGCCCGTGATCCATCTCAGATGCCGTGCGCCATTCATGTTCATTTGACGTCTCCTTGAACAGCAATAATTGAATCAGCAATAACCGTTGCAATAAAGACCGGTAGGCTGCGCGTGGCGGCGGCATGTTGATCGAGATCAACCGTGGTTAAGAAGAACCGCTTTATCAGGCGGAGATGGCAATGTGTCGCATGAAGGCCTTTCGGCTCCAGCTGCGATTTGGCCACGTTGAAGTACAGATAGGTTGGGCGAGCCGGCCTCAGTGACCGCTGCTCCCCGGCCCTACCGCCTTCGCGGGCCCACGCCACATGATGCCGCCTGCATATGACGGACCGGTCAAATCGCCCAGGAGACCGATGTCTCGCCCGCCACGCTCAACCGCGTCCGCAAGCGTCTTGGCCCGAACAAAGTCACGACCCTGGCGCAGGGTGAGCCGGTGCCCCGCTGCGAGCGCGATAGGCCGGGAGAGCTCGTACATATCGACAACAGGTGAATCGGCAAATTCAACCGAACCGGCCACCGCGTCGCGATCGCACCGGGCAAAGCAACGGCCGCGGCATCAGTGGAATACGGCATCTGGCCAACGACGACCGCTCACGCCTCGCCCATTGGAAGTCCTCCCGACGAGACGTTGGCACTCGTGTTTGCGTTTTCACTTCAACAACTCTGTTTCTTCAAGGCTCACGGCGTGAAAGGATACATCGCGTCATGACCGACAACGGCACCGGCTTCCGCTATCCAAGCGCTGCGGCTCAGCATCCAGCACATCCGCACCAAGCCCTATACGCCCAAGACCAATGGCAAGCCCCGAGCGCCTCGTCCAGATCGCCCCGTGCGAATGGGCCTACGGTCGTCTGCCTCTTCGCCGGTCTCAACTCCGCCGTGTCATGCTCACCGTCGGTGGGTACCCCTCGTCGTGCTGCCGGCTCAGGGGACGAAAGGACTTCGGGATCCGGTGCTTGGTGACGGCGCGCGGTTGGCGCGAGAGGCGACGAGGGGGCGGCTTCGTCCATCATCCACCAAAGTAGCTCCTGATCGTAACCTTGCGCTAGGCAGGATCATTGGCGAATTCACAGCTCGCTGCGGCGCGCTGGGCTGCGCAGCGGCGTCCCCGACGCGCCTCGCGACCGGGTCTTCGGAATAACGAGGGCACGTGCTGCCATCTACATAAACCCCAGTTGGATCAAGGCCGCCGTAGATGTCTGGCGACGCAGCCCTAACAGACGACGGTCCGGCGAGGTCCAGCGCCGGCGCAGACTGCGCATCGTCACCCAAGCCATACGGTGTGGGCGCATTCAAATCAACTAAGGGCTCAAGAGTAGATGTCTGGCGACGGAGCGCCGACGAAGGTCCTGACCCCCTCCATTGAAGGGAAACCCGGTTGCTCGCGGCCTTGCAATCCCAGCACCTGGTCCGCCTCGACTGCTTGTAGGTAGTTCCGAAGGATCGCCAAATCCGCGTCCATTAGTGTTCGATTTCGACCCGATCCCCTGAACACCGTAACGTCTTCCTGGAACGCGTCCTGCTGCGGCTGATTGCCATTGAGCCGGCCAACGATGCTTCCCCTATTCTCCTTTTTCAGCCAGTCACTGAGCGCGCGAAGACGGGTAGCCCGCATATGAATAGGCCTCCTCTGCTCACCAGTCGAGGCTCCAACGTCGCCCGCGGCGTGCCACACCGCGCCGTTGATCAGGCGGGCGTCCGCGGGATAAGGTTCTAGGGCGCGAGGAGCTCGACCGAGTACCTCGTCTAGCGTTGGGAGCGTCCCAGGCATGAGCTTGTTCACCGACGACACGACACTCCGCGGGCCACCACCATTGTTGATGTAGTCCCGCACATCGGCCACAAGGGAATCTTGGCCAAGCCGGCCCGCAATTTGGCCCCGATTGTCCTGGCGAAGCCAGATGCTCAGATTCTGTACATCAGTTCCCGCGTTCGCGACGGAACGCGCGGGTACGCCCTTGTCGAGGGTTGCTCGCTTGGCTTCGCGAATAAGCGCCACGTCCTCCCCAAAGGCCTGGCTGTAGCCGCGCCGGCGCCTGCCCGAGCCGGTACCATGTTGCAGTCCGCTCACGTGCTCTTCAAAGCTGGCTTGCAGGCTCGCGTCGTCCGCCTGTTGCCCTACCGGCACGTCGGTATTCTGCTGTGTGACGCTTGGCGCAAACGGATTCAAATGCCGAGGATTGAACTGCGAACTATCCATACCGCTCTCGATCTCAAAAATGTATGCTGCGGAGTGCCTGGCACTCCGTCGCTACACCCAGGCGGCGGCGACCACCGTCCACATCCCGGGTTTATCCTAGGTAAGATAGCTTTCGAGAAGCTGACCCGTCAGAAAAAAGCACGTCAACACGCACCATTTCCTCACATGCCCGCTCGGCTGCCATCGGTGCGGAGGAGAAGCCGACCCGTGAACGGCGCGGACACCAAATATCCGCATCTTCAGAGCACCTCAAAACAGCCAGATGGCGCCAGGATCGGGCCGAGGCCTGATCTACTCCCATCTTAGTTACGATGCACTTGTTGAGCAGCAAGACATTCAACTCCTCTAGGCCCTTAGCGCGCAGACGCGGCGTGAAGAAGCGCTCGCGCGCCAGACCCACCTGGATCTCGACCTTCTCCCCGCCCGACGCTGGCGTGCAGGCAACCGACTGCACCAGATAGTGGCCGCACATCTGCAGGAAGCGGCATATTGCCGATCCTTGCCGACGGAGACCGTCTCCATGTTGTCGTAGATGCCGCGGGTGCAAGAAGGTCGAGGCCGTAATCGCGAGCGGGGTCGTTGACCGCCTCTCAAACCGCTTCAACAGAAGCCTCTAATCGGGAACCAACCTGCGGCACGGTACGGTAGTCGCCGAGATCCGCCTCCTTCAACAACTTCCAATAATCGACCAGACGCCAAGGGCTGTTTGTTACGATTCGCCCTCGGTCGTTGCGGAAAAAGGTGGACATGCCGGCATGGCTCCAGATCATCTGCTGGTGCATTCGTTGGATTTTCCGGTTGTAACGTTGATATACATCTAGCCGGCATTCTACTTCGACAAGCTTCTTCTCGCCCATCTGGCGCAGAACACTCAGTACGTAATCGATTTGGCTCTCGATCGTGAAGATGAAGCTTCCGCGATGGCCGAGCGCCGTATTGGGGCCGTAGAGCATGAAGAAATTCGGGAATCCCGCTACAACGGTGCCAAGGTAAGCTTGACAGTCATCATCGTTCCAGACCTCACGTACCGTCCGACCCTTGCGTCCGATCACCTGAACCGGAAGTAGATAACGTGTGGTATCGTAGCCCGAGGCGACGATGACAATGTCTGCCTCATGCATTTCACCATTAATCGCATGGATCGACCTGCCCTCAACACGCGCAGCAGCTTCGTCTACCAGCGTAACATGCGGCTTCAGTAGGGTTCTGTACCAGCCGTTGTCTAGGAGCATCCGCTTGCCGAATGGCGGGTACGACGGGATGACCTTGGCGACAAGGTCAGGGCGCCCCTCCAGCTGTCCCTCGATATATTGTGTGTAAGTCTCGCGGTCGCCGTCGTTAACCGCATTCACGGAACGGTCCGGATGCGGCCAGGCCGGATCCTTCTGCAGGGCCTCGTGCACTTCACTGTCGAAAATCCAACTCAGCCGGAGCCTATACAGCCATTCGTAGTGTGGCACCTCGCGGAACAAGAACTGCACCGGTTCCGGAATCGGCTTTTCAAATTTCGGGAAGGGCGCGGCCCATTGGCGTGAGCGCTGGAAGATTGTCAAGGCACCCACCCGATCTGCGATGGCGGGAACAACCTGCATCGCCGAGGCCCCATTACCAATCACGGCCACGCGTTTACCGTCGAGCGCGACTTCTGAATCCCACTCCGAGGTGTGCATCACCGGGCCGTCGAAGTCGCGCAGGCCCGAAACGTTCGGCCATTTCGGCGTGGTGAAGCCCCCCACGGCCGAGAGGACCACGTTGGTCACGAGGGTTTCTTCCGAACCGTTGGGCAGGCGTAACCGCGAGTGCCAAGTTAGGCTCTCTTCGTCATAGCGGGTGACCAGGCACTCGGTGCCGTAGCGGATGGAGCTCTCGATCCCAAAGTCGCGGGCAACACGATTGAAGTAGTCGTCGATTTCCTTTTGCAACGGGAAGAACTTGCTCCAGTCACCACTGGCAAAAGTGTAGGAGTAGAGATGCCCGGGCGTGTCCACTCCGCAGCCAGGATAGTGATGTGAGTGCCAGACCCCGCCGGTGCTGTCTTGCTTTTCGATCTGGATGTAGGAGATGCCCAATTGTCTTAACCGAATCGCGGCTGCGACCCCGGACATGCCCGCCCCGATGATGAGCACACGAAACCCCTCTGGCAAGGACACCGGCTGCGGAATGGCGCCTGAATATCTCCGCAGCTTATGAAGCATCATGTCAGCGTATTCTGGCGGGATAGGCTCAGCCTCCGACACAGTCAGCATGCGGATCAACTCTTCTGCCGACAGGTCCTGCTTGGCGACTTGTGCGCCGCGGCGCCAAGAGATGATGGCGGCCAGCGCTGCATTGCGAATCTCCGTCTGCAATTTGTCCGCGAGGCCCCCTGAATCGTTGTCGCCCCAGCCACTCTTCACGGGAACAAACGGCGAATTGAGCCAGTACTCCTTTCCTGTGAACTGGTACAGAAGGAGTAGTAGGGTTGGAATATTGGCCGAAGGGAGCGCCTCGGCGATGCGTTGGCGAAACAGGTCGAGGTCAGCAGAGTGAGCCATGATTTAGGTTCCTACTGTTGCATGTATATCCGGATCCACCCGCCAGACGCTGCACTTCAATGCAAGTTTCATGCCTCGGCTTTGGCGTGGTTTCCGCAATCGGCATTAAGAAAGATCCGGCAAGCGAGTTGCCGAATCTCTGATCCAAATCGCGCTTGTGCGCGTCGGCATCGATCACTTCCCCCACGCCCGCGGCAAGATTGCAGCGCCCGAAACCGCTTATGAGGCGAATCGAAGGTCGTGACGGCGGGGGTTTTCTCGGCGCCCTCGTGCCGGTAGCAGGGGCACGACAGCGGGATTATGCGCCTGTGCTGCCTCGGCTCAATCAGGCACGAACAGCCAGCGACTTCTGCATCTGAAACGATCCACTCCTTGATGATCGGAAGTAGGGCTCGGCAGAAACCATTGTGCTAGCATGTCGATATCTCCGCAGCGATAAGTCGGTCCGTGGCGTGTCCTGCAAACGCCTAGAAGCAATATGCGTGCCAAAGGAAGAACTCTTTCTAATACAACGAAATGGCTCAAACGGGCGGTGTCGCATGTCGAGCATTGTCGCACATCGGACGAGCCTCAACGCGACATTGACCTGACGCACTCCGCGTTCAGGGAACCTGTTCGACGACGCCGAAGTTGGCGGCGAGCTTCTCGACCGTGAACGAAACACGATTTTTGGGCCGCTGCAGCCTTCGCCGTCGCGCCGGTTGGAGTGAATGGACATAAACGCGGGATAGGCCTGCGCGAAACTGTGGTTCTGGGGCTCCTAGCATCTCGCGATGCCGGCCAAGGCGCCGTATTCAAATCGGCAAAGCCGACAGAATCGTCGGATATCGCACCAAAGACACCGAGCGTGGTCGGACCCGCCTGTATGATAGCGCTATCGGAACAGCTGCGATGTTGCGAGCGCCTTCGCCGAACAACGAGTGACGGACGATTGCAAAACTCTGCAGAGCTGTCCAATGACGCTGCCGCACCGGCACCTCGCCTCGGAGGAAGGGCTCCAGGCATTTCAATTTATGGCCGCAGCGGCTGGATCGTAGGAATTGTCGGATTTGGCACTGACTGTCCTTATTGACGTCAAAAAGGACAGTGCGGCTATGGATCGAGTTGAGATTGTCGATACGGGTCGGCGTCGTCGTTTTAGCAAAGAGATGAAGCTCCAGATTGTCGCGGAGAGCTATTCGGAACCTGGCTTGTGTGCGACGACGGCGCGGCGACATGGAATATCGCGTTCGCAGTTATATGAATGGCGCCGACTCGCGCGAGCGTGGCAACTGGATGCTGCGTCGCCTGTTGGCGGCTTTGTCCCGGCGCTGCTTGCTCCAGAGGTAGAGCCGGCAGCAGGGTCGTTGCCGACCGCCGGCCGTATGGAGGTTGTCAGCGCCAATGGTCGCCGTGTGATCGTGGACGGTGATGTCGAGGTTGAAGCGCTGCTTCGGGTCTTGCGTGGACTGGAGGCGCTGCGATGAATCCGTTTCCGATGGGAACAGGGGTCAAGGCCTGGCTTTCGACGGGCTATACGGACATGCGCTGTGGCTTTCCCTCCCTGGCGCTTCGGGTGCAGGAGGTTCTGCAGCATGATCCGTTGTCAGGGCATCTCTTCGTCTTCAGGGGGCGCAGATCGGATATTTTGAAGATCATCTGGCATGATGGTCTGGGCGCCTGCCTTTTTACCCGGCGGCTGGAGAAGGGCCGGTTTATCTCCTATGGCCTTTGTCAACTATCTTGAGCACAGCTTCCCGACCGCTCCTTTGGGGGGCGGGGATATTTTGATGCATACGATCCGGATGGGTGAGGACGCCGAGTGTTCTCGACGGTCGCTCAGACTCCTATGCGGGGATTAGTTACCCCATGATGACGGTGCGTCGGAGGGCTGCCTCGCTCTGGCCACGGACGTAGGCGACACGGCTGTCCAAGATAAATTCGAGGATTCCCTCTACCGCGCTCGGCGCCCTCGCTGATGCGGATCGTAGGATGCGTGGTCGATCACGCGCCGAGCGGGACGCGCTGGCCGATGGACCAGATGAACCCGAGCAGCTCCCGCGCAACTGCAGCGGTCGCGACAACCGAGCGTTTACCGCGCGCGGTTAGCTTCCTGTACGTCTTATGAAGGCGTAGCTGGGCCTTCCAAGCCAGAGCAGCGATATCTTGTGAAACTGGCGGGCAACGCTCTTTCATCCACTGCCCGACCTTCGGTGTCGTCCGATAACTCCAGGCGGCTTCGCATAATACCGCCCGTGCAATCGAGCTGCCGGCCTTGGTAATGCCGCGCGGCCTTACGGTACCGCCGCTGCTGTGCTCGCCGGGAGCGAGGCCGAAGTAGGCAACGAGCTGCCGCGGATGAGCAAAACGGGAGAAGTCTCCGACCTCCGCGAGCACAGTGGCGGCGACGATTGGACCGACGCCCTTCAATGCTTGCAGAGCCTGCATCTGCTTAGCCCACGGGGAGTCGGTGATCACTTCTCGGATTTGCTGCTCGATTCCTGCCTTGCGGGCCTCATTATGCTCGAGCGCGTTAAGGTAGGTCTGGAACGCGATCTGTTGCGCCGGATGGGCGAACATTCTGTTGCAGAGCCACATTCGGTGTCGGCGACTCCAAGCCTTACCTTCGAAGCGCAAGTCGCAACGAAGCATGAACGCCTGGATGCGGATGCGGTCCCGGCGGACATCTTGGCAGGCTGCGTGTCGGGCCCGTACCAGGTCGCGCAGTGCTTCATGAAGCGCGTCCGGCACCCAGACATAGGTGAGCTCACCGGCCCGATGCAGACGTGCTAGAGCGATAGCGTCGCGCCGGTCATTCTTGATCCGCTCGCCCGGCTTTCGGGGCGTCAACGAAGGGGCGCACACTCTGCAGATCATCCCCATTGCCGAGAGTTGACGCTGAACGTTGTAGCCGCATGACCCAGCCTCGTAGACGAACTCGATGCCACGATGTCGACGCGCCAGACTCCGAGCGAGCTTGCCGATTGCTGTCGGATCGTTCTTGATCGTGCCGACATGTCGAACCTCACCCGCTCGCCCAGCGTCCGCCACCGCGACAGAAATTGTCTCCTTGTGCACGTCGAGACCAACGAAAGCACAAATCTCTTGCATAGCATTCTCCTCCTTCCTCGCCGGGTCCACGCCCGCACACCCAGGATGCGATCCCGGGTGGGAAAAGGCCATGTCATCTGGCCGAATATGGAGGGCGGCGCGGTCGCGACTTCACCGGCGCAATTGTCCTATTTGTTGTCCGGGATCGACTGGCGCAATCCGCAGGAAACCTGGCGTCCGACACGGGTCGGATAGCATTATTGTATTGAAAATATATTGATTGAATCTGATCGAATGGCTTCATGAACTCGAAGCCTGTGGATCTTCCTGCGGACCTTGCGAGCGCCTATCTGGCGCTGCTTTCCGAGCGTGAGATGTTACGGGCTGAACGTGATCTCGTTGTTGCCGAGCGCGATACCGTCGTCGCCAAACGGGACATTGCGGTGGCGCAAGCCGCCAATGCGCAGGCCATGCTGTCGGACAGTGAGGCCTTGATTGCCAGTCTGGAACTGGCGATCGAAAAGCTGAAGCGCGAACTGCGCGGCCGGCGATCCGAGTGCACGGCGCGCCTGATCGACCAGATGGAATTGCAGCTCGAAGAACTGGTGATGGCGGCGACGGAGGATGAAGCCGCCGCGCAGGCGGCTGCCACCAAGACCGCGAGCGTGCGTTCGTTCACGCGCAAACGGCCGGTCCGAAAGCCGTGGCCGGAGGATATCGAGCGCGAGCGCGTGGTGATCGATCCCCCAGTCACCTGTGCATCCTGCGGTGGGTCGCGCCTGTCGAAACTGGGCGAGGACGTCACCGAGACGCTCGAGGAGATTCCGCGTCGGTTCAAGGTGATCGAGACGGTGCCGTAGCGCCTTGGTTCATCATCCGTCCAAGGTAGTCTTCAGAGGCGGAATTCTGCGGCCGTGAGCTCGGCTGCCAGCTCGCGGCATCGAAAAGCTCGTCCTGGGCGACACTTTGCACCGGCG